>CAIVOO010000001.1 GCA_903907555.1 uncultured archaeon
CTTCAGACAACAACAAGCCAGCAGACGAGAATATAAGCTGCGACTACTGCGCTCCGAATATTCAGACACTTTTTACTTCTTGCAGCATTTATGATAATAAAACAAAATATTTCACAGATTCGAATGCCTGCTTTGCGCAGACAGGCTTGTTTTCTGACAAGGTGCCAGCAAATGAGACTGTGAGCTGTGATTTCTGCACTCCAAACATACAGATCGACAGCATTTCATGCTCTATCACTGATACTAATTATACAAAATATTCTGATTTGAACAATTGTTATTCCCAAACCAGCCTTCCATCAGACAAAATACCAGATAATGTTACTGGTGTCTGCGATTATTGCACTCCAAACTGGCAGCCGCAGAACACTTCTTGTGTAAATCATTCTCTAACTACATATTATGTTGATTCAAACAGCTGCTTTGCGCAGACAGGCTTGTCATCAGACAACAACCAGCCAGCTAATGAAACATCTTACTGTGGAGGCGGGCAATTAGTTCCTTATCTGATAACTCCTCTCGATAATGATACAACGCTTGTCAATCAGACAAAAAATATCGCTATCAAGACAGGAGTAAAATGCATAGGCGGGCCTTGCAAGAATGTTGTTGCAACTCTTGACCCGCAATTGAAGGCTGATTTGACAAAAATCAAGAAACCATCAATAATCTTATCTGATAATCTGATAACTAATGTGAAGGAAAAGCCAAGGACAGTCATTATTGTATTCAAGGATGACAATGTTCAAAGAAATCTTGCAAACAGGATGACATTTGTCAGGAATAACCAGGACAGCATGATTAAAAAGTTAGTTTCTGATGGAAGCGCTATCAAGATAAAAGCGAAATATCAAGCATTAAATGCAATGGCTATTGAGGCTGACGAGAAAACCCTTCAAAAGCTTATCGATGATGACAATGTCGAAGCAATCTACGAAGATTGGGTTGGAAAGATGTCGACAGACCAGGCAAAGGGGACTTTAGGAATAAATCCTCTAAACATTATGCAGATTAATGGGAAGAACATTACAGGCGCAGGATATTCAATCTGCATAATCGATTCTGGAATACGCTACAACCACTCAGCTTTTGGCGGTGGAGGATTCCCTAATTCGAAAGTGGTTGGCGGATACGACTATTGTGCTGACAACGGAGCATGCAATACCCAGGATTCTGATCCATGGGATGTAATGGGGCATGGCACAAAAATAAGCGGGATTGCAGCAGGAAACGATCCTAATAATGGTTTCAAAGGAGCTGCTCCTGATGCGACAATCGTCGCAGTCAAGATTTTCAATTCATCAGGATTCTATAAAGGGACTAATGCATACTGGGCAATGGACTGGTGTCTGAAGAACAAGGATAATTACAGCATAGCCGCAGTCAGCATGAGCTTTGGCGATGCTGTACAGCATAATTCAACAAATTGCCCGTCGGGTCCGACAGGCGATGCGCCCCTGCCGCTTGGAACTTTGAGCAGGTCTGGATTAATCAATGTCGCAGCATCTGGAAATGAATGGTTCAATAACGGGCAGGCATACCCTGCCTGCTCTGCATACGCGATAGGAGTCGGAGCCATGGATGACGGAAGGGCTGCAGGGCTTAACAACACAATAACTAATTTCACAAACATAGGTGCAGGAACTAATTTCCTGCTGGCGCCTGGAAGATGGGTCAACACAGCAGCGTTTTACAATGACAATGCTTACGAAAGCTGCACAGGAACATCATGCTCAACACCCTTGATATCTGGAGGGGTTGTTCTTATCCAGCAATACCTAAAAGAGAAATACAACAGGACAATAGACACTCCCAAAATGTATCAGTTGCTGAACTCTACAGGAAGAACCATTGGAGTTGAGGACGGAAGAAAGTCGTCAGTGCCGGACAATTACACGCTTCCAAGCTTTGTAGAAGCAGTTATGAAATTTGAGAATGCGCAGAGCAAGGGAGTTGTATCCACAACAGCTGGAGCAAAGCCGTTCTATACGACAAGCGCAAATCCGCAGAGCTGCGGTGATATGGCAGTGAACCAGACTTGCGAATCCACATGGAATGTTTATGCCACAGGAACTGTCGGGACTTATGAATTCTTCACAATCTACAGTTCAGATGAAGACAGCCAAAACACGACAAAGTTCAATGTGACAATAATATAATTAGTTTTATATACCTATTATTTTTCTTATAATCTATGCGAATCTATATCGAAACTTACGGCTGTTCTGCCAACCTGAATAATGCTGAGATACTGTCAGGCATACTTCTTGACAATAATCACAAGCTTGTGAATTCTGAAAAAGAGGCAGACATCGTCATAATCAATACTTGCATTGTCAAGGGGCCGACTGAAAATAAGATTGTCAGAAGAATAAAAGATGTAAAAAAGCCTTTGATAGTGACAGGATGCATGGCAGATGCTGAAATATCTGCTATTAAGAAGGCAAACAAGAAAGCGATTGCGCTTAGCTCTCACAGGTTGTCTGACGTGCAGGAAGTCATCGAAAGATGGGCAAGCATTCTGGAAAAGAAGCACGAAGTCAAGGTTGGGCTTCCAAAGAAAAACAGGAGCGAGGTAATTGAGATTATCCAGATAAATGAGGGCTGCCTTAACAACTGCGCTTACTGCATTACAAAATTGGCGAAAGGAGATTTATTCTCTTATCCTGAAGACTTGATAGTCGAGCAGGTGAAAAAATCAAAAGCTAAAGAGATTTGGATAACCTCGCAGGACTGCGCAGCTTACGGGCTGGATATCGGGACAAACCTTCCTAATCTCCTTAGAAAAATATCAAATATCAACAGGGATTTCAAAGTTCGCATTGGAATGGCAAATCCTCATCTGATAAAAAGATTTCTTCCGGAGCTGATTGAAGTCCTGAAAGACAAGCATTTCTTCAAGTTCCTCCACATACCTGTTCAGGCAGGCAATGATGAAGTCCTGAAAAACATGAAACGCGGCTACAAGGCAAAAGTATTTTCTGACATTGTCGAGCAGGTTAGAAAAGAAATACCTGGCATCACAATCTGGACTGACATTATTTGTGGATTCCCCGGTGAAACAAGTGAGCAGTTTGAGGATTCACTTACATTAATTGAGGAAACAAAGCCAGATTCAATACACATAAACCGCTTCTGGCCCAGGCGCGGAACTCCTGCTGCAAAGATGAAGCAGATTCCTGTAAAGGAAGTGCAGGAAAGGACAAAGAGGATGATGGCGCTTTTCAGGAAAATGGCTGCAGAGAAAAATAAGTTTTTTGTCGGTAATGAATATTCTGTTCTTGTTGACGAGTTCGACGGAAAGGATTATCTTGCAAGGACTGACAATTACAAGCTTGTAAAATTAAAGTCAAAGAAAAACATTCTTGGCGAGAAATTAAAAATAAGCATAACTAAAGCAGAAACACATTCTTTAATCGGAGAAATTATTTCCAGTCAAACCTGAAGTCGTTTATTGCAGATGAAAGTTTATTGCGTATTCTTATAACACTTGGCTTATTCTCTGCTGGAATGCTGGTCGATTCAGTCAAAGCGCTTATTCTTGTCAATATGCTTGTAACTTTGTCTGATATTATTTTTATTTGCGATTTGATTTGTTCAATAATCTGGCTTTCTTTCTCTGCTCTCTTCTTCGGGTCTGTCATAACCCTTGCTTTGTCTAATTCTGCAGCAAGGTCGTCCAGCCCTGTCTCCATATCAACAATTTTTCCAAAATCGCGCGTGTATTGTGCGAACATCGAGCCAAGATTTCGGCTTGAGCTGCTTTCCTTGCCAGATTCTGCCAAAGAAATGTCCTTAAAGAGCTGCTTAGCTTCTTTTATTGTAGAAAAAACATAATCTCCATCATTTAGATACTTGTTTGCCATAGAAAGGTTTATAAGTTATTCATATATAAATTTTGCTATGTTCAAAACAATTCAGGAAGCATTGAACCAAGGGTCAGGCAAGGTAAGCATCAGGGGTTGGGTTTACAGGGAAAGGAAGATGAAGAACTTCTGCTTCCTCGTTATGAGGGACGGCTCTAACATTGTCCAATGCATTGTTGAAAAAGACAAGGTGACTCCAGAAGAATGGGAGGCTGTCAACAAGATTCTTGTCGAATCATCATGTGAAATCACAGGAAATATAGTTGAAGACAAGAGGGCTCCGACAGGATTTGAAATAAAGACTGAGAAACTTAATGTTGTGCAGTTCGCAGATGTTTTTCCAATAACAAAGGACCAGAGCACAGAACTGCTTCTTGATGTAAGGCATCTCTGGATAAGGTCAAGGCAGCTTACTGCAATATTCAAAATCAAATCAACAGTTCTTGAAGCTTCGCGAGAATTTTTCAAGAAGGAAGGATATTATGAGGTA
>CAIVOO010000002.1 GCA_903907555.1 uncultured archaeon
AATTCCACAACAGCAAGCTGAAGCCCATAGCATAATCCAAGGAAAGGTATCCCATTCTCTCTCGCATACTTTATCATCTCGATCTTTCCTTCGACACCTCTTCCGCCAAAACCGCCAGGCACTATTATTCCTTTAATGCCCTTCAATGCGTCCTTAACTGTAATCTTTTTATCCTCAATTTCTGTAGTCTCAATCCATTTAAGGTTTACTTTGGCGTCGAGATGCGCGCCTGCATGTATTAATGATTCTATTATGCTTGCATAGGAATCGTGCAGATCAGTATATTTTCCGCATATTGCGATGTCAATCTGTTTGGAAGGATTTTTTATCCTGTTGACAAGCCTTTTCCATTCTACTAACTCAGCTTTATGATTCAGTCCAAATTTTTGATTGATTATGTTAAGCATCCCTTCATTTTCAAACATCAGGGGAACTTCATAAATTGTCGGAACATCCTTGCCATTGATAATGTTCTCAGGCTCGATGTCGCAGAACAGTGCAATTTTCTCCTTTATTTTTTTGGATAACAAATCCTTTGTTCTTGCAATAATCACATCTGGTTGTATACCCATGGCCCTGAGTTGCGCGATATCCCTCTGCGCAGGCTTTGTTTTAGGCTCCCCAACAGATGATAATAATGGTATATATGTCAGATGCACATAAAGAATGTTATCATGGCCGACAGCTTTTTTCAGCTGCCTTGCCGCTTCTAAGAACCATGAATTCTCAATGTCTCCTATGGTTCCGCCAATCTCAACCATCATTATGTCTGCTTTCTCGTCCTTGGATATCTGGAACCATCTTTTTTTCACTTCCTCTGTTATGTGCGGGAATATCTGGACAGTCTTTCCGAGGTATTCTCCTTTCCTTTCTTTGTCAATCACAGACTTGAATATCTTTCCAGAAGTCAGGTTCCAGTTGAACTTGCAGTTTATCTCCAGAAATCTTTCGTAATGCCCGAAATCCATATCAACTTCCCCGCCATCCTCAAGAACGAAAACTTCTCCATGCTCTATCGGATTCATGGTGCCAGGGTCTACATTTAGGTAGCCGTCGCATTTGACTGTGACAATCTTAAGGTCATTCTTTAGAAGCCTTCCGATAGATGCTGTTGCGATTCCCTTGCCTAATCCTGAAAGAACTCCTCCCGTGATGATAATCCATTTTGTCATACGGGGATAAAATATGGAGTGAGCTCTTATATAAACTTTTTGATGCTACTGTCAGAATAAAAATTTGTACATATTATAATAGAAGTTAAATCCGTCAAATCCAGGTATTGGAAGCATGTTGAAAACAAACAGCAATAAGTTTATCTGCTTGAACACATACCAGAATCCATACCACCTTCTGCTCACTTTTCCTAACTTTAAATACAGATGAGGCATCAGCCAAAGCGCAAAATTTGTGAGCGGGCCTGCTATTGCTATTATTGCATACTGCAAATTTGTTCCTGTGCCTGATGTTGCGACATATCCAGGAATAAAGAAAATAAATCCGAAATTTGCAAATTTTAAGATAATGCCAATCATCAATCCAAAATATGATGCATGGAAAGTTGCCTGCAGCCCCTGTGATATTGCAACAAATTTGTGCATAGCTTCGTGCAGGACAATTCCAGGGGATGTTATCAAAGCAGCAATAACCGTTCCCCTCCAATCGAATCCCCTTAAGTTTGCTCTTCGTTTTGCGAATCTTCCGAAGTAATCCGAGAAAATAAATCCTATGGCTAAAGCCATGACAAGCATGTCAAAAATCTCCATTATTGTAATGAGCATGCAATATGTACATTGGCAAACATTTAAATACCTTTTTGTGATTCCACGAATGTCTTTCCTAATTTTCTTGAGAGAGATGGAGATAGAATGGTGGAAATTGTCAAGGACAAAAGCAAGGTTTCAGTCAATTATACAGGAACATTGGATGATGGAACTGTTTTCGACACTTCTGAAGGCAGGGAGCCAATCACATTCGTAGTTGGGGAGCACCAGGTAATAAAAGGATTTGAAGATGGCGTCCTAGGAATGAAATTGAATGAGGAAAAAACAATACACATCCCGAAAGAAGAGGCTTACGGCCCTAGAATAGAACAGCTGATGCAGAAAGTACCTAAAGACAAGTTTCCTTCAAATATTCCATTAAAGAAAGGAATTGTGCTTTCAATAAAAGATCCGCACGGGCACACATTCAATGCAGCGATTGCAGATATTGATGATTCTTCAATCACTCTTGATTTGAATCATCCGCTCGCAGGAAAAGATTTAAATTTCAAATTAAAAGTTGTAAAGATTGAATAGGTGAAAACATGGTAGAACTAATAGGATGTTTATCAACAGGAAAAGGAACATGGGGGCATGTATCAAGACTTATTGCAGATCAGGAATGGGATAACATAATTCTGATAACGAACGAGTTCGGCAAGGAGAAATTCTTGAATGAAAAGAATGCATTGATGGTGATTGTTGATGCAAGGAAATCATTGCCAGACTTGGTTGACGACATTAAGACTGCCTTGACAGGCAAGATTAAGGGAACAGAAGTTGCAGTCAACCTGATTTCCGGCGAAGGCAAGGAGCATATGGCATTGATGTCTGCCCTGCTGAAGCTTGGAGTTGGAATGAGATTTGTCGCATTGACTAAAGATGGGATAAAGGAAGTTTAAGTTACGAATTCTTTATTATTTTTCTTATTAGTTTGGGTGGTGATTTCCGAAACTTTATTAAGAATGTAATTATATACTAATTATATGAAAACAAAAAATGAATATCAACATCCTGTTGAAAACGCAAAGATTTCACATACCGAATCTCCAGCACATATTGGAAGATTAAAACATGCTGTTGATTTTATAATTCCTGAAGGAACGCCAATCAAAGC
>CAIVOO010000003.1 GCA_903907555.1 uncultured archaeon
AGAAAGCTTACGAGTATCTTGCTCTTAAAGGGCAGGATGCAGAAGTAGTAGAAGAAGAAGAAGTCGTTATGTGAATATAGTATAAATATAAAAAGGTGAGAATATGGGAAGAAGAAGTGAAGTTGTAATGGAAGAAATAAGTCAAGATGATATGGTGGACAAGGATGTTATAGACTTAACTCCGACAAAGAAGATCTCAAGCATTAATGAGCTTCCAGGGGTTGGGGCAGCGACTGCTGAAAAATTGATTGCAGCAGGCTATGACACGCTCATGGCAATAGCAGTCTCGTCGCCTGGTGAAATGGTTGAGATTGCAGGAGTTTCTGAGAATGTCGCCAGAAAGATGATACAGGCTTCTAGGGCTGCGCTTGACATGGGATTCATGTCAGGAGATGAAGTTCTCAAGAAGAGAGAAAGCGTTGAGAAAATCCCAACAAGCTCTGAAGAGCTAAACAAGCTCATGGGCGGCGGATTCGAAACAGGCGCAATCACAGAATGCTTCGGAGAATTCGGCTCTGGAAAAACCCAGATAGGGCATCTGCTTGCTGTAATGGTTCAGAAACTTGATCCTGAAAACTGCGCTGTTTACATCGATACAGAAAATACTTTCAGGCCAGAGAGAATTGTACAGTTCGCAAAGGGTGCAGGGCTTGATCCTGAAACCATTCTTAAGAACGTTAAGGTTGCGAGAGCTTTTAATTCAGACCATCAGATGCTTCTAATCGACAAAATTGAGGAGCTGATAAAGAAGCAGGGAATGAAAGTGAAGCTTGTCGTGATTGATTCGCTGACAGCGCATTTCAGGGCAGAGTTCATCGGAAGAGGAACACTGGCAGAGAGGCAGCAGAAGCTGAACAAGCATATGCACGCATTGATGAAGCTTGCAGATTCATACAACCTTGCAGTCTATGTGACCAACCAAGTCATGGCAAAGCCAGACACTTTCTTCGGAGACCCGACACAGGCAATCGGCGGGCATATTGTTGCGCATGCCTCAACATTCAGGATATACCTGAGAAAAGGCAAGAAGGGAAGCAGGGTAGCCAAGCTGATTGACAGCCCGCATCTTGCAGAAGGCGAAGCGAACTTCATCGTCGAAGAAGGCGGAATAAGAGACTTCAAGTAAATAATTTTGTTTTTTTATTTCTTTATGAATCTTGTCATAGATGCAAATATTCTGTTCTCCTTAGTAATTAGCAAAAGCAAAGTTGAGGATGTATTTGTACACCAAGATATAATTTTATATTCTCCAGAATTTATAAAAGTAGAAATTGAAAAACACATCAAAATAATTTTAAATAAAACTCATAGAAGCGAAATAGAACTTTCTGAGATATTGGATATCCTCAATAGAAGAATAAGATTGGTTCCATATGCAGATTTTGCTGAATTTTATGAAGAAGCTCAAATTTTAAGTCCGGATAAAAACGATGCCGCTTATCTTGCTTTAGCACTAAAATTAAAGTGTGCTATCTGGTCGAATGATAAAAAATTAAAAGAACAGAATGTCATAAAAGTTTATTCTAGCGAGGAGTTGATTGCGATTTTTTTATGATGGCATTTATTCGTCTTGTCATTCCTTCATTCACTTTCCTGCCAAGCCTTAAAGCATCTTCTTCTGTCATAGTGCTTTCCGACTTGAATTTTCTGATTATTTCTAAATCTCTTATTTTCTGGGCAAATGATTGCCTAGCTACCTCAGACCAGTTTATTTCAGGAAACGAGTCCATCCTGTTTTTAAGTTCCTCTGGAACTGCCAAAGTCATAGTTACCATATTATCACCTTATGTGTAGATATATATAATATGTGTAGATATAT
>CAIVOO010000004.1 GCA_903907555.1 uncultured archaeon
GAAGAAGAAATCTGACAAAATCAACACAAGGCACATTTTGTTCATAGTGTCAGGAGCATTCTCTGGATTGGAGAAAATAGTAATGAGAAGGCTCGGGCCTGAAGTGAACGGAGACTGGTCAAGAAGCATAACAGCCCAGGACTTGGTGGATTACGGAATGGAGCCTGAGTTTGTTGGAAGACTGCCGATAATGGTCGGGCTTAAGGACTTGAACGAGGAGGACTTGTACAAGATACTGAAGTTCTCAGGCGACTCAATAATAAAGCAGTATGTCAGGGACTTTGAATCATACGGAATAAAGGCAAACTTCACAGACGAGGCGCTGAAAGTTTTCGCAGGAAAGGCTGCTCAGCACAAGACAGGGGCAAGAGCGCTTGCAGGAGTCATAGAAGACAGCCTGATAGATTTCCTCTACGAACTGCCTTCAACAGAAGTCAAGGAGCTTGTGATAGACAAGGCTCTGGTGGAAAATCCAAGACTTGCTCTGGCAAACCTTGTATTCGACCAGGAAGTGAACGCTTACAGGAAAGATTTCGGAGTAAAGCACGGAATATCGCTGAAGTTTGACAAGGACGCTTACTCAATGATAAAGCAGAAGTTTGTCGAAGAGAAGGCTGATGTCAGGGAATTCTGCGACAAGATGCTTGAAAGATATGTGCATGCTCTGAAGCTGTATGGACAGGAAGAGTTTGTTGTAGTGCCAGAAGTAGTCAAAGACCCGGCAGGATACCTGAAAACAATTTTGCGAGGCAAGGAATCTGATGCAAAATGAGCTTTATCGATGCAGTTGCTGCATACAGGGAAATGAAGGAGGAGGAAGGTATTGCGGCTAAGTTATACCTTTCTAATCTAGAGATTGAACTGAAAAGCATGCTTGCTGTAGGCAAAGAAGTTTCTTACCAAGCGATAGCCGACAGGCTGTTGAAAAAAATGAAGATAAATCCTGTTAGTAATGCTGACAAACCAGAAATAGGAGATATAGTCGAAGGTATAGAGGATTATGTCGGTAAACATCTTGTTGGATTGCGTGGAAAAGTTGTGGAAACAGATTCAGCAACATATTTTGGCATAGAATGGAATGAAAATATTGGCGGACATACTTGTGACAATGGTAATGCAAAACAAGGGCATGGCTGGAATGTTCGTAGAGAGCACTTCAAGATAATCAGTAAAGCAAAACCAGATTTAACTGATTCAATAACAAGAGAAGACTTGGACAGGATAGTCGAAGATGTATTCAGCGGTTCGCAAGAAATCAGGGTAGGCGATGAGGTAGAAATAATTGATGGTTCACGCTATTCTTATACCAAAGAAGGCAGTTATGGAATTGTAAAACGTATCAAGTCAGATGAATATGACATAGAATTTCATCATTTAACAGGCAGTGGTGGACACGTGCCTGTTACATATAATATTTACAAAGGGCATGTTGGACTAAAGAATAAAAGAGAACTGTCTAAAGAAGATAGAGCTGAACTTGCTAAGGAGATAGCTCTTGTAGAGCAATACAAAGCTGACTTAGATGCATTGCTGAAGAAAAGCACAAAAGAGCTTGTCAAAAGAAAATTCTCTATAGAGTTCATAGCAGATTTTTACGAATCTTGCGGGATTGATGCAAAAAAAGCTGGAGTGGACATATGAGTTTCATCGACGCTGTTGCTGCTTACAGGGAATTGAAGATAAATGAAGGCATCAAGACTAAGGCTTACATCTCTAAACTAGAGGCAGAACTGAAAGAATATGTAGCTGCTGGAAAGGAATTGACTTATCACGCAATAGCTGAAAGGATTGTGGAAAAGTTAAAGCCTGTTATTAAGAAAAATAGCCAACCAGGAGTACGTGATATAGTTGAAGGGATACATAATTATGAAGGTAAACGCTTGATTGGATTGCAAGGTAAAATCGTATATATTGAAGATGACAAATATATTGGCATTGAATGGGATAAAGATGTTGGTGGACATGACTGCGACGGATTAGCAAAAGATGGGTATGGCTGGGATGTTACAAGAAAATGCTTCAAGATAATCAGCAAAGCAAAACCTGACGTATCGAGAGTAAAAACTAAAGCAGGTCTTGAGAGAATCGTTAAAAAATTATCCAGCAACAGAATCACGATTGGAGATGAAGTAGTGGTGATTAATAGTTCAGACTATTCTTCAACAAAAAAAGGCAGTTATGGAGTTGTAACAGATATTGATCCTTCTGATTATGAAATAAATTTTAAGCATGTAACTGGTGAAAAAATATCTTTGCCGCGAAAGTTATATATTGAAAAAAAACATGTCGCGTTAAGGCATAAAAGAAATGATTCTAAAGCAAAGGATGTGCTTGCTAAAGAGCTTGAAGCTTTAGAGAAGTACGAATCTGACTTAGCTGGGCTGTTGAAGAAAAGCGCAACAGAGCTAGCCAATAGAAAGCTATCTAGAGAAGAAATAGCAGAATTCTACAAATCATGCGGAATAGATGCAAAAACATTTGATGAGGCGCTGAAATGACTAGCATGACGATAGCAGCTGCCTACTCTGCGATTAAGACGCAGGAAGGGCAGGAAAGGAAGGATTTCATCAAGGACTTGGAAGCAAAGCTGAAAGATTTGGAATCGACAGCGATTGATTACAAGGTGTTATCACAAAAATTGATTGATGATTTGAAAGGAGTCAGAATTACAATACATTCCAGCCTTGCAAAATCAGAGCTAGATTACCTATCACTTATTCAAGAGGCTGAAGAAAGCTTAGATGTTAAACTTGAAGAGGGAACTAAAGTTTTTTTGGCTGCTGATAAGGACAAATATAAAAAAGGAACTCCTGCTACAGTTGTCTGCGCCTGTCGAAGTGCAGATTGTATTAGTGTGTATGTCACAAGTCAGGATGACAGTTTCAAATTAAAATACAAACAGGTTGAACTGCCTGACAAAAGCAAGAACGAAGAATTATTGAAGCAGTATGAGGGAAAAGGGGATCCTATGAAACTTTTCATTGAAGACATGTATTCGGAAGATTTACAGATGAGAGAGTATTACATTACTGCAAGAGAAAGATTTTTTTCAGAAGCCATAACA
>CAIVOO010000005.1 GCA_903907555.1 uncultured archaeon
AACCTTTCTTAGTTCGACAATATCATAACCATTAGTTACCCTGCCGCAGGTTTTGTTTGAAAACCCGAATTTGCTCTCAAATTCCGGCAGAGGATTGTAATTGAAATGCGGATCCATGTAATGCACCCACAAGAACATTTTCTTGTCATGATTTTCATCCAACCAGTTAATGACATCATTTGTTAATATGTTGGATGTCACATTAAAGCGGGTCGTGCCTTCGTTAACAAAAGAATCAAATCCTCTCATTAGCATAGAAACAGACCTGTCCTTTTTTGATTCAGGGGTGTTTCCCAGAGCATAGTTGTCAGTAAATCCTGCTGTCAAATATCCTGTCTCATTCAACAGCTCTGCCAGAAATTTCTGCTTTTCATAAAATGAAACTATCCAGTTAACATCTGGATTAGACACAGTTTTTCCAGACATGATAGCCCTTAAAGAGGGAATTGTGTTTGACGCATGGCTGTAGGCATTTTCAAAAAGCACTGAATTTTCTGCAAACTTGCAGATATTCGGAGTTGTATTCTTCTCATAGCCGTAGCACGGCAGATGGTCTGCCCTCAAAGTATCGACAGAAATCAGCACAACATTGCAGTCAGGGCACTTATAATCCGTAAATGGCTGCTCATTTATTGTTCTTTTAATAATTCCTTTTTCATAGCCAAAGATAAACAAGCCAAAGACGAATAAGCAAGCCACCAAAATTGTCAAAATATATGCTTTTTTCATTTTAGTTCAGGTAGCCCAAGGATTTCATCCTTTCCTCGGTCTCTTTCTGCTCTTTGATTGCGTTTTCAGAAGGCTTTGATGATTCAGCCTTCTTGTCTTTTATCCATGCAACAAGTTTCTCTTTCAATTTGGACCTTTCGGGGGAGAAGTATATATTATTTGCTTCTGCAGGATCTTTTTTTATATTAAATAATTCTTCTACATTATAACCTGGCTCGTAAACAAATTTATAGTCCCCTGAAATTATGGAATATTTCCCAACAAAGTCGCCGCTGAAATCATAATATTTATCAGTTCTGTAAAAAGGATATTTTCTGCTGAATATTTCATTTTCAAATTCGATATTTTCTGAATCAATATTGCTGATTATATCAAAAAAATTCTGCGTTGCAATATTTCCATCGATCCTAGAAGGCAAAGCTTGGTATGGGTTCCTTACAATTAAAGGAACGTGCAGCAAACTGTTGTAAACAGAATCGCCGTGAAATAATCTGCCTTTTTCATTGAATTCGTCTCCGTGGTCAGCAAAGATGATTATCATGCTATTATTAGTCAGATTCAGATTTTTTATCTCGTCAAGCAGAAGGCCTACATTTTTATCAGCATTATATATCCTGGCATCATAAAGCGAAATTATGCAATTTAACTCCTGAGCTGTTAAACTTGCTCTTATTGCATTCATCTCATTGTTTCCCATGCCATTATAGATCCTGCCGCAACTATTGTTTGAAAAACCGAACATATGCGCATACTCCGGTACTGCAATATATGGATAATGCGGTCCGAAATAATGCACCCATAAGAAGAATTTCTCGTTTTTATTGCTTCTCAACCAATTAATTGATTCTTCTGTTAATTTTCTTGAAGAAGATTCAGGAGCATAGCTTTTAAAAATTTCAAACCCTTTTATCGGGGTAGCACTAAAACTTCCGTTAGGCGATTCCCCGCCTAGCCCTCCATGATCTGTAATTGCAGCAGTAAGATACCCTTTTTCCTGCATCAATTTTCCTAAAAATGTTGTCTTCTCATAAAAAGCGATTATTTCATCTCTGTTATCGTTCGATACTGGTTTGCCTGTCATGATTGCCTGAAATGCAGGAATCGTGTGAGGGGCAGGCGAATATGCATTCTCAAACACCAAAGAGTTTTCAGCCCATTTGTCAAGATTTGGAGTGGTATTGTATTTGTAACCATAGGTGCCGACATGGTCAACCCGCAGGCTGTCAATTGTAATCAGAATTACATTACAGTCAGGGCATTTGAAAATTGAAGGATCAACGCCTGATGATTCAGTGTTGCTTTCCATCAATTCTGTTTTTTGGCACCCAGCCAGAACCAAACAAAGAAGCAGAACAATCAATATCTTCTTCATCTTATCAAACTCCTTCCGTCCATCTCTTTAGGTATTGTCACATTTAATGCGTCTAGTATTGTCGGCGCCACATCCATCTGTGATGCTGACGTCTTGTTGATTTTGATATTTGAGAATAATACTCCTGGAACGAATTTAGGGTCTATCAAGTGGTCTCCTGCCCAGTGCTTGGTGTTGTCGCTGAATACTTCTTTTGTGAACCCGCCGATTGCTGTCTGCCAGGACATCCTGTAGCCAGGATTATATCCGATTATTATGTCAGGCGCGTCATTCATCAATGGCCCATCATAAATTTCTTCGCTTCTGTATGCCTTGTTCACAGCTTTCTTTCCTGTTTTCGGGTCAGTCAGGTTCTCAAGTTTTGCAATTATTTCGTCAACAACTTTCTTCT
>CAIVOO010000006.1 GCA_903907555.1 uncultured archaeon
ACCCAATGTTGTTGTTCCAGTTTTTAATTGCTCTTCCATGATTAACACCTTGATTAAACTCTTGAGAATTACACCTCAAGACGATAAAGGAAAACACTAGTATTTAAAGGTTTCGCCCCAAACAAGGAGGCATGTTTACTATTTCTACTCGGGGAGGGAATTGGAAGTTGCGCTTTCAGTTTTGTTTATGCCCTACCACCCACCATCGCTGCAAGCATCAAAAGCGTGTTTTCGATAATCGCATCATGCTTGGGGCATGGGGACGTTTGAAGAACTGATTGAACACAACTTTCTAATCCCCATGCTAACAAGAAAGATAGTTACAATCAATCGTTAGTCGCCCACACTAGGAATAATTAGATTATTTTCGCGTATTCACCAAATCGTCGAATATTTTTCTTAATTCAGGAGAGCTTAACCGATCATTTACATAAGGGAAAAATTCATCCAACCCGCCATAATTCAGACGCTCATACAAATTTGCTTGCAGCGCCGTCTCAAGCTTGTCAATTTGAGCTACAAAAATTGCTTCGGGAGTTTTCTTTCCATCATACTCTTTCCAGAGATTAATATATTTGTCAGGATTAGGAAATTTTGAAAATACTTTGTTGACTGCTTCAAATTCACGTCGAGATTTTTCTTCTAAAGAGACACCATCGCTTGGCTTAATGTCTCCTGCATAGATTTCCCCAATTTCGTGAATTAAGCTTAACTTAATCACTTTCGAGATATCCAAGTCTGGTCTGTACTCTTCTGCAATAACATAAGCAAGCAATGCTACACCAAAACAATGGTCTGCATCAGTCTCGCAATCTAGCTTAGGAATGCCTCTCTCTAGCCAGCCTTGCCTATACAAATTTTTTAGTTGCGCATACCCAAAGAAAAGCTCAATTATTTGATTAGTATCACTTCTCAACAATTCAGTCGTATGAACAAATTTAGTTTCCATTCAAGAGCGGCAATTGAGGCAGTATATAAATATTTCTCGACGGAACAGGATTATTAAGAAAACTTAAAAATAAAAAAAATGAATTCTTTTAGAATTCTTCTGTATCTTCCGACTGCTCTTCCTCTTCAGGCTGAGCTTCGGCTCCCTGCGACTCTTCCTTGCTTTCTGTCGGTGGTACTCCAGTTGCAGGACCTAGGACTTCTGCGAATCCCATCTTCTTGAAGACTTTCGTAATTTTGATTCTTACGTTGTCTCCCTGCTTTACGCCTGGAACGAAAAGAACAAAGCCTTTCTTCTTGGCTATTCCGTCGCCTTTTTCTCCAACAGCCTCGATTGTCACGTCGAGCTCTTCTCCAACTTTGACTGGGCTGAAACCGCCGCCCCTCATTCCGCCTCTTCTAAAACCGCCACCTCGGTGGCCACCAAAATCTTCTTCCATACTTATACACCTATGTGTCAACTGTGCACCTAACGGCTTATTAAAACTCGGCCATGATACACAGTCTAGACTGCTCTCAAGCAATCGGTATATATTTAGGGGTAAGCATTTATAAATGTTGTTATTCTAAAGTCCTGTATGGAGCTCTTAAAAGGCATTGAAGCGAAGGACTTGGCTTTGGTTATTGGCAATAATTTAGTGATTAGCGATACCCATATCGGCTTTGAAGAGGCGCTGACAAAGCAGGGAATTATGGTTCCTAGATCGCAGTTGAAGGATTTATTGCAAAGGCTTGAGAAAATAATTGGGAATAATTACTTCGACAACATAATAATCTTAGGCGATGTGAAGCACGAGTTCGGGCAAATATCAGACCAGGAGTGGAGAGACACTTTGAAGCTGCTAGACTTCCTTGGCGAACATTGCAAAAAGATAATTTTGGTGAAAGGCAATCACGACACAATATTGGGGCCAATCGCCCGGAAAAGAAATATTGAAGTTGTGCAACATTTCATGATACGAGACATCTATCTTTGCCACGGAGATAAAGTTCCAGCTGATGAAGACTTCAAGAAAGCAAAAACATTAGTGATTGGGCACGAACATCCTGCGATTTCCCTGACAGAAGGAAGCAAATCAGAGAAATACAAGTGCTATCTCGTCGGCAAATTTAGGCGAAAGGAGCTGATAGTAATGCCGTCATTCTTATTAACGCATGAAGGGACAGATGTCCTGAAAGAGAAAGTCTTCAGCCCGATGATAAAAAACATCAGAGATTTCAGGGTGATAGTTGTAGCTGATACGCTGTTAGATTTTGGTAAGATTGGGAAGCTAACATGACAACAATGGACGAGATAGTTTCTGAAATTGACATTGACGATTTGGATGGAAAAATTGTCTGTTATAGATGCATAGCAGCAGGTCTTGGTTTTCCTGAATCGCTTCATCATTATGATGATATGCAAGGAAGCCCAGCTACCAGCGATCTTATTTGTCCCCACTGTTATGATACTGAAGTCGAGTTCGGGCACGAAAGAATGAGCAGAGAAGAAAGTGCATATGTATTTGGATTAATAGCAGAGTTTGAAAAAGCCAAGGAACAGCGCCTTGATTCTTTGTACGAACAACAAATTAATCGACAAGATTTACAAGAGTGAATTTTTATCCAGGCTTTTTTTCATCGTATAGCTTGGCAAGTTCGTCGTCTGATATTTCCTCGCATCTAAGGTTTTTGCTCACCAAGCTTGTTTCATAGTCGTCAAATTCAGGATTCAGATTACCGTGAAAGTTTATTCCCTGGTCTTTTAACAAATCACACAGATAGCTGTGAAGCGTTCCTCTTGAAGAGACTATTCTTTTCTCATTTTCAGATTCTAGCTGTTTTAATTGATTTATGAAAATCTCATCTCTATTGTAAGTAAGTACTCTCTGGTCTTCAAGAACATTTCTCATCGAAGCGACATACCCATCTTTTTCATGTGTAAGCGGCAAGGCAGTCCATGCAAAATGGTTTAACTGAATCTTGAACAGAAGATCAGGAGGGGTTACTTCATGCTTGACAGCCCAGTCCTTTGCCAAGG
>CAIVOO010000007.1 GCA_903907555.1 uncultured archaeon
ACTCTATCAAGGAGCACATTAAAGCCAACATCTTTTATAATCTTTAAAGATTTCTTGGGTGCATAGTAGCTCCAAAACATTTTCTCTCCATGGAAATTAGCTATGCCTTCCCATTCATCAGGACATAAACTGATTAAAATAACCCCTTTAGGTTTTAGAATCCGATAAAACGTTTTGAAAACTTTAATGTGTTTTTCTCTCGGTACATGGATTATAGAATAAAAAGCAGTTATTCCATCAAAAAAAGATTTGGAAAATTTTAGATCAGTCATGCTTTCCTTAACGAATTTGGCTTTAGGAACATTTTTTCGCGCTAATTTAAGCATACTTTCAGAAATATCCACACCAATAACATGAAAACCCTTATTTACAAGAAATTTAGAAACTGGAATTCCAGAGCCACAGCCGGCATCTAAAATTTTAGCTTTCTTTGGCAAAAGCGAAGCAAAATGCTTTAATTCTTCTTTTCGACTGAATATATATCTTTTATGATGATACTCTTTAGCAATAGAATTGTATCCTTTCTGGACGATTATTTCTTTTTCCATAATATCACTTGTTTCTAAAGATTAAGCAATAACTATGATTAGAAAGATTAGGACTAAGTTTACCTTCTTTTATGCAGTAAATAATTTCTCTCTCTAAAAAGAATATTTTGGAGATTTCTTTAGCTACATCCCATGCTAATGGAGTCATCGGATGATTTTTTCCAAAAGTGTTGGAAATTTCAACCACAATGATGGCATTTTTCTTCATTACTTTTTTAATTTGAGAGTAAATTTTACCAATAATTTTTAGGTATTTAGAATAACTGCCCGATTTTGTATAATTAGTAAAAGGATTTTCTTTATCAAAACTTCTCATATATGGGGGAGAGGTCAAACAAAAATCGAATGCGGGTAATTTATACGATTTGATTTTAAGTGCATCTCCATAAATAATCTTGTTTGGTTTTTTCAATCTTCCTTTGACAAATTCATATCTATCTTTATCAAATTCTATACCGACACCAATTCTACCTAATTTCTGTGCTGCAAAAAGAGTAGTGCCGAAACCAGCAAAAGGGTCAAATACCTTGTCTTTGGGTTTTGTAAAATGAAGGATAAGCTTCTCAGCAAATTTGTCTGGGTAACGCATGTCAGTTTCGCCTTTAAATGAAATTTTTTTAAGTTTGTAAGGAAGTACAAACCAAGATTTTTTTATTACCATGCTATTTGAGATACTTTGTAAGCTATATAAATTTTCTTAAGTTCTATATACAAAAATAATAAACATTTATAAATCACCTATAATAAATCTTTATCCTATGGGGCTATGGGGTAACCTGGTTAGCCTACGAGGTTTGGGCAGCGGCCGGCAAGCCCGCGTGTTTTGCGCGGCTGCTAAAAACACCTTGTGATCCCGGTTCAAATCCGGGTAGCCTCATTAAGTTTGGTTACCAACAAAGGGGACCGAGCGCAGCGAGTGTCGCCTAACCCCTTTGCTCATTTCCTGTTAAGGAAATGTCTTGGGTAGCCTCATATTTATTTTCACAGAGGTATAAGATGGCAAAACAAAATGAAGTTGATGTTGGAATCACTGTAAAGAAGGATGTTGATTTCTCTGAGTGGTTCACCCAGCTGATACAGAAGGCTGAACTGGCTGATGTAAGATACAATATCAAGGGATTTGTTCCATATATGCCTTGGTCTGTTATTTCTATGAAGAGGATGTATGCGAAGATGGAGGGGATTTTAGAAAGAAAAGGACACCTGCCGTTAATCATGCCTGCATTGATTCCCGAATCAAACTTTAAAAT
>CAIVOO010000008.1 GCA_903907555.1 uncultured archaeon
CTCCCCGAATAAGTGTTTTATCAATAAACTGCCATCATCAATATAGTCCCTTTCTAGTAGTTACAACCGAAAGATTTATATACTAGTTCTTATATACTATATATATCTTATATAAAATATAAGTTAATAACTATGGCAAACTACAATTCAGAAGATATAATGAATCATTGCCTAGTTATGCCTATTTTAACAATCAAGGTTAACTTTTGCTGAAAAGCAAGAGAAGCCTTGTGACCTAAATTCTAAGATTGGTTGTCAAGGCTTCTCAGAGAGCTACAAAAATGAAACTGGAACAGCTGATGAAAAGAAGCCTGAGCGGAGTGCTCATGCCCTTCATGGGCATAGACGGCAAAGTCCCGCTCACGCCTGAAAACGTCGAGGTAGGCAGGGCCGCGGCCCAGTCCAAGATAGACATGGGTTCAGAGCATGTCAACGATGTGTTCAAGCATCTTGCTGCGCAGTATCTTCAGAAAGCGAATGTCTCTCAGCATCATGCTCAAACCAGCCTGGATTATGCGCAGTTTCTCATAGAGCATTTCCCAAGAGATGCATTGCAGGAGCTAAGGAGAGGAAGCGTTGGAGACAAGAGCCTTGCTCACCTGATAGAGAATTTCGATTCTTTGGAATATGATTCCTTGAGGGAAGATCTTTCTTCTAGAAAGAAAAACATGAACATAGCATATGCGAACGATGAAAGCAAAGTGCTGATGTGCATGGCAAGAATAAAAGACAAAGGCAGAGCTGTCAACAAGATAGCCAGAAGGGCTTTGCTTGCAAAGCTTCTAGGCGATGACCCAAAAAGAAATTGCGAGATAAAAGACTGGTTCGGGCTGAAAGTAGTTGCTGATTCAGTAGATACTGTTTATGAGATAAGCGACTATGTGCAAAGCACATGCAAGGACTGGAAGAATGAGGACGGCTCTGGCGGATACATAGTGCATCCTGACGAAGTCGATGACCATTACAAGGACACATCAAGGCGCGATCACGTCATACAGATAAGGCTTTATCCAGAAGCGCATCCGACATCCACTGTCGAGCTGGCGATAACAGATGTAGTTGGATTGTTGCACGACGAGGAAGGAGACGCCAAGCACAGGGAATATGCTGTCGAGCAGAAAAAATTATTGCATCTTTTGTCAGCAAAGCTGCGCAATGAATATCATTCTGCAGTGCAGGGCGGATTGGCAGTTCTTGAAGGAGTTAGAGGCAGGCATATGCTTGTCAATGCGTATAGATAGTTTATTCTAAAAAAAGAGTTAGAATAATTGAGGATTATTTGATAGGACTATCATCTGAATGTTTAATGTTATCCCAAAGGTAATAGAAATATTTTCTATAATTATTAGCAAGAGTTTTATGTTTTATTACAAAAGCAATAGGCTTTTCGAGCCATATTACATTTGCAATATAATCCCCATAAATATAGATTACATTTAGCCCGCTTAACATTTTAGGTAAGATCTTATACTCATAATATTGTGATTTTGTTATTGGCTTGTTTTTAGCTTCATGAACTAATAATAATTTCCAAGTGCATTTTAGTTTTTCTCTCTTTTTGTTATACTGCGGCCAGAAATAAGGAAGCCTTTTTTCAACATCCCCTGTTGCCCCGATAAACAAAACTTCTTTGTAATTAAGGCATTCTTTTAAAATTGTTTTAATGCCTTCTGTTCCGCGATATATTTCAGATTCTATCTCTGCAGGAGCTTTGCCAAAAAGAGAATTCAATTCAGAGATGGTTTTTTGAACTTCTTGCTTTTGTTCTTCGATTTTAGCTTTTTTCTCATCGAGGTATTTTTCTAAATTACCTGGATTTTTTGCTTGAAATATCTTCATTTTATTTTCAATAACATATGTAACAAGACCTTTTTCTATAAGTTTGTTTAAGGCATCATAGAGGTTTTTCCTGTATATTCCTGTTTCTTCTACAATTCTCCCAGCAGAAGTAGCCCCAAAGCTCAATAGAGCCAGATAAATCTTTATTTCTGTTTCAGTCAAGCCGATTTCTTTTAAGACTTTTGTGTTCATAATCTTAAGATGATTTATGACTATATAAATATTGTGGTAGTAATGGGATACTACAAGTATTAATAATAACTGTTGTATTTTCTCTGAAGTGATTAAAAATGGAAAAATTACTCGTTGGCTCAGCTAGGCATTTAGAGCTAGAAGGAGGGTTACGTGATTTAGAATATTTAATGTTGAATCTACCTTATAGTTGCAATTATAGGTGTTCAAAATGTTGTAATGCTTCTAGAGGAAATCCTACCGAACAACCTCTATTATTTGAAGAGACTAAATGGTTAATAAAAGAGGCAAAAGATTTGGGAATGCGCGTTCTAGTAATTGCTGGTGAGGGAGAGCCATTTCTGGATAAAAATATTAGAGAAATAATAAAACAAACAAATCAATCAAAATTAATACCTTATATTTTTACCAATGGAAGCCGTCTGGATGCTGATACCACTCAATTTTTAAGAAATAATGGAGCATCTTTGGTTATTAATATTGACTCGTTAGATAAAGAGACATATGAAGAATTAACAGGAGTTAAAGATAGTTTCCAAGCAATATATAAGAATGTTAAGGAAATAAGAGAGCAATTTAAGGATCCCCATTCTCAATTAGGAAACTATGAA
>CAIVOO010000009.1 GCA_903907555.1 uncultured archaeon
GGTTTATGTGGTGAACACAAGAGATCAAAATAGCAGGTGGAGAATAAAAAAGCTAAATGAATGTTTAGACAATATTCTCAGTAAATTATAGTGTTGGAGGTAAACAAAATGGAAAACGAAACAAAAAATGCAGTAGAAGAAATCAAAGAAAAAACCAGACTTTACGAAGAAAAAACAGGATTTTTAGGACTAGAAGGTTTAGCCCGCGATTACATAAACTGTAAGATTGAGATGCTTAAAGAACACATAGACGAAGACCATATAAGAAATGATTGGACTGTTCAAGTAGATCATGAAGTGGTAGATAGAGTTAATGCAGACTATCAAAGAGTTCAGAAGTTACCGGAAACATATAAAGGCATCAAACAAATAGCAGACGGACTATATCAAGAATTAAAAGAATTGCTTAAAGTTTAAAAAATGGCTTAAAGAACAAATAACCAGCTAGAATAAAGTGTTCTTTTTTCTAACCAGAAGCCTTTATTTTCCGAAAACTATATAAGTAAGTTAATCTTACAGTAAGAAAGTAAGATTATTGGAGTGAGAATATGAACACAGAAACAGTCAAGATGTCAACAAAAGGGCAGATTGTGATACCGCAAGGCATAAGAGAGGAAATGAAAGCAGATGAAGGCACAGTCTTCTCTATCGTGAGTATGGAAGATACTATAATCCTAAAGAAGATGAAAAAGCCATCAAAGGAAGAGCTGTTAAGAAAACTGGATGATATCTCGAAAAGGATGCAAAAAAAACTTGAAGCAAGAGGGTTCACTGAAGAAGATTTCAAAAAAATAGACTAAGCAGCCTTAATGCCCGCTCAGGCGTTATTACCCTGATATTCCTGTATTCTACAATATTCAACAAGTGCTTATCATAGCTTATAATGAAATCTGCCGATGCAGCCAAAGCGCACTCGATGATGATATTATCAGATTTATCGTTCGCAACAACATCTACTTTATCATAAACTTGAATATAGACAGATGATTCTAAAAGTTCATTTAATATCTCTTTCATATTAGATTCTGGGAAATCTCGTTCAAGAACTTTTTTGCACTCTACAAGGAGTTCATATGATGTATAAATGCTTACCTCATGCTCAAGCAATAGCTTGAATAACTTATTAGCAACGCTTCTATTCCATAGCATAGCAGATATCCAAACATTAGTATCAAACACAATCTTCATCAATTCTTACATCAGAAATTGAGTATATAATCTTGTGTTGTCTACTTAACCACGACAGAATTATTTGAATGAATAAACCTTTCTCAAATCATAACTTATCTCTTCGCTTGCTTCAACTTAAGGCCAGTCGTATGTATTAACCTACAAAACATTTATATTTCTATACAGATTAACAGATAATATGGTGGTTATATACGAATCAAATAATTTTATAGTCGAAGCTGTTGAGAAACCTCATGTTGATAGAGATGATGGAGGGCATATTATGATACGCCCAAGGATTAGAATTTCAGACAGGCAGCAGCTTTCTACAAAACAAGCGATTGAATTAATGAGATTAACCATTGTGGCAGGGCAAGCCATGACAACTGTGATGAACCAGCACGGCGTAGACATTGGAAGGATAAATTATCAGGATAACGGCAACTGGTCGGTTTTCAAGCCAGAAGGCCCGTACTTTCACATTCATCTTTATGGGAGAGCAAAAAGCGCTAAAGTGAATAAGTATGGCGATGCGATATTTCAAGGGCACAGGGAAGAAAACAAAAAACATTATGAAAGGTTCAAACCTCTTAATTCGGCTGATGTAAAAGGCATAAACAAAGAAATCCTAAGACTGCTGAAAGAAAAGAAATTCTCTGATTCTGAATGGGGTCTTTCATAAATAAAAAACAGAATTATTTGAATGAATAAACCTTTCTTAAATTATAGCTTATTTCCTTGCTTGCCTCAACTTCAGGCTGGTCGTATGGATTGACTCCTCTCAACAATGCAGAGTAGACTGCCAGATATTCGAAGAAAGCGAGCAGTTCGCCAATAGATTCTGGCGTGATTCGATCAAGAGTTATTGTCGCATTTGGTATCTTTCGCTTTGTCGCGTCTTTCTGCACTCCTGTGTATTCGAACTCAAGAGTTTTCTGCAAAGGGATAGAATCTAAAATCTTTAATGTCGTGTCATGTATCTTCACATTCTTAAGATGTTCAGGAACAGGTGTTTTTGGATTGTTCTCGAAGTTTTCAACCCTGATAAACAATCCTATTAGATTTTTTCTTCCTCCAAAAAATCTCTGGTTGCTGTGATGCTGGGATTGGGGCGCAGCAACTGTCAAATAAGTCTGCCCCTTGCCTTCCTTGCAGACAGTTTCGTGCATAAGCTGCATTATCAGCTCACAAAATCCGTTCAGCTGCTGGCAATATATTGGGTCATATACTGCTGTGTAGCCTCTTCTTTCCAGAAGGAAAAGCTGTGCAGCAAGATTCAATGCAGGATTTTTTGTAATAGGATTCTGTGGATTGCACAATTCATACATCTTCTGCATTCCTTCAAATATTTTTTTTGTGTCCAGATAGATTATTGCTGCAGGCAGAAGAGCAGCTTCTGTCGGGGCAACAAACCTTCCACCAACTTCTGGATGAGGGTAGAAATCGCATTTCTCGATTTTTGCTATGTTCGCCATCGCATTGTCGCCTGGAGTTGAAATAATCAGCTTTTCGCAATCGTTGAAATACATCAGGTTTTCAATTACATCAATTGTAGTGCCTGACTTGCTTATCGCGATAACAAGAGTTTCATTCGGCAGGCACCTGCCCTTCACATAAGCGCAATAGTCAGGGTCTGTTGTTTCTATGAAATAAACTTTCTTTGTTGTTTTGTATTCTGCCAAGGCGTGATACATCGCCTTGAAGCTTGTAGTTGAGCCGCCCCTTCCGATAATTATGAAGTTTTGCTTGTCGGAATACTTGGCAGCAATTGCATACATCTTGTCAAAGTTCGGCTTGTATTTTGCAAAAGCAGGCAGTTCTGATTTTTTTATGGAGGCAAGCCTAGATTTTATAGGTGTAAAAGAAATTTTTCCTAACGGTTTTGTATCTATTTCCAACATACCTCTTTACCGTATCACAATAATAGTCCACTATTTAAATAAATTGTCAAAATCATCAGTTCCTAAAGTTTATAAATTAGAAACGTGGTTTCCAGGCGGTTTCGTTTTTAGCACAAAAATATCAGAAACGAAAGATTTAAATATAAGTTACTAGTATACGAAAAGCTATACTGATGTAGCCTATTTGGTACTGGTATATCGAGGTTTATAAGCAAATGGACGAATTAAGCGATATTGTGAACTCACTCGAAAGGGCCGAACTGAATTCTAAGCTAGCAAGTCGGGTAGCTGAAGTCATAACAGCCATACAGAGAAGAAAAACATACCCAGTAGGCGCAACGTTTCTAGTCAACTTCAAAGATGATAAGCATGTTATGGATACGGGATTCGACATCTACAACTATGACGGCTACAGGAACAGGAACTTACTATCAATATACGATAAATCAATAGTGTCGCATCTGACAACACCCCTTGAAGAGAACGGGATGCAAACAAAC
Organism: uncultured archaeon; assembly: GCA_903907555.1. Taxonomy (GTDB): domain Archaea; phylum Nanobdellota; class Nanobdellia; order Woesearchaeales; family CAIVOO01; genus CAIVOO01. The sequence goes on from CAIVOO010000009.1 coordinate 3,572, forward strand.
AACAGTGTTGTGGATTTAGATGGCGTAGTGCTTGTATTAGGAGATGGACAAATACATGGCACAGGATATTATTTTCTTGCTGATGTAAGGGCTGCGCTTCATGCAGTAAATCCTAATCCACCAAGAGTATTGTACCAAGGATTTGGATTCAATAAGGCTCACGGAGCAAGGCATATATCAGGCATAGCAACTTCTTACCATGTAAAAGATTCGCTAGTATTTGTGCTAAGCCAGGATGAAGACAAGATCAGAGTATTCTATGAAGGAAAAATACTTTATTCGCCTGAAAAGAATGAAATAAATTACCAGCCTAAGCCAAAGCAGAAGTCTGAACCTGCTCTTCAAGGCGGAACTCTTCGACCAGCCTATACAACGACCTAAGGCTAATTCCTAGCTCTTTTGCAGCCAATCTCTTATCTTTTGTTTTGTGAAGAATCGCACTAACAAATGATTTCTTAAATTCCTTTTTTGCCAATTTGTAAGGAACATAATCTTTTGGAAGATTTTTTGCAATATCAGTTGAAATCTGCGCAACATACTGGTGAATTGATTCATTCTTCGCGTTCATCACAGGGCCGTATTTTCTTATGCCGTCCAGACAAGCGTCTTCAATCAAAGGCTGCCTTACTGTTTCAGGGCGCTTCAGGGCTTTCCTGTATTTCGATGCGTCCAATCCGAGCTTTTTCAGCAATCTTGTCGCCTGCTTTCTTGTAATGCCTGCAAGCCTTGCCACCTGGCTTATGTTGCCGTAACTGTCCAGCAGCATGTTTGAGAAGTAATTCTTCATGAAATCCTTTTCAGCTTTTGAGAATGATTTTGTGATGTCGACAAACGGCTGTAGCCTTGTCTCTATCTGGGTTGCTATAAGATCTGAAAGAACCTTGTCTTCAAGGGCTGCAACCTCCTTCAGCTTCTCATCTACAATGTTGTTTAAGTGCATATGATTAAGAGTCATATTAAACTTTATAAACTTTCAGGTATTTAAATCTTTCGTTTTGTTACTACTGTTTAATGATTACAAATCGAAAAGAATATAAACATCTCTTCGCTACCAATAAACGGGAAATACAATGCATCAAAAATCGATAACAGTTGTTGAATTAATGAACAATGCGTATAGAGCAATTCTTCAGAAAAATAATCCCAAGATTATAAACTTTGAAAGCCCTGTCAGAGGGATAGTTGAAGACAGGGAAGAC
>CAIVOO010000010.1 GCA_903907555.1 uncultured archaeon
GACTTCAAAATTCATAGCTTTCCATTTTTCTACAAATGGCTCTAAATTCACTATTTCGTTAGTGTTTCCTAATGCTTGTATCTTATTATAATCTATTAATACTATTAAATTATTGAGCTTGTGATGAGCAGCAAACAAAGCAGCTTCCCATATCGAACCTTCTTCACATTCGCCATCACTCAAAAGAACAAGCACTCTGTTATTTTTTAAGTTCTTCTTAAAGCCAAGAGCAAGTCCTGCACCTACTGAAAGACATTGTCCTAAAGAACCTGTTGATAATTCTATGCCAAACTTTACATTTTTATCTGGATGTTTGTTTAATGTTCCTCCATCTTTTCCGAAGCCGTCAAGAATATTCTTTGGTATAAAGCCTTTTTCATGAAGCGTTGAATAAAAAGCAGTGCATGCGTGTCCTTTGCTTAAGAAAAAGTAATCCCTATTTTCATCAAAAGGATTTTTTGGATTTACATTCATGAAATTAAAGTAAATATAAGTCAATATGTCTACTGCAGATGATGATGAGCCTATATGGCCAGATTTAGCTCTGAAAGACATATCAATAACATTATTCCTGATTTTTTTTGCTTTTTCAATAAGCTCGTTTTTATTCATCTTGTTCCTGTTTTGGATAACTTAGCTCTTTATATGTGGGAATTAATTCCTTCAGTCTTTCTTTGGTCTCCTCACAACCATGGGAATGCTTGCACTTTTCAATCAATTCCTGTACTCCTTCCATAAACTGCTCTTTGTCAAACTCTTCATCTTTTTGAAGTATGAATATTTTCTGATTCATGGTTGCTGTTGTCTTCTCAATCTTTGTGAGCGGCTCTTCATATAATTTCTCGCCAGGCCTCAATCCGATAAATTTGATTTTGACATCCTTTCCAGGCTCTTTTCCTGACAATCTGATCATGAGCTTTGCCAAGTCCAATATTTTTATAGGCTCACCCATATCAAGCACAAATATCTTGTCTTGACCGCCAAACACCCAGCACTGAAGGATTAACTGAACGGCTTCATCTATTGTCATAAAATATCTCATTATATCTTTGTGGGTTACAGTAACCATTCCTTCTTCTATCTGCTTTTTGAATAATGGAATCACGCTTCCATTGCTGTTTAGCACATTTCCAAATCTAACAGCAGAAAATAATGTTTTGTTTGTCTTGCTGGCATAATAGTGCATCATCTTTTCGGTAACTCTTTTCGTTGCTCCCATCACACTAGTAGGATTTACTGCCTTATCTGTGGAAATGAGAATAAAGCTTCCAACATTATGTTTTATTGAAAGTTCAAAAAGATTTTTTGTTCCAAGAATATTGTTATTTACAGCTTGGCACGAATTAGATTCCATAAGCGGAACATGTTTGTAAGCGGCAGCATTGAATATAACATCTGGCTTATGCTCCACTATTAATTTTTCAATCTTTTCTTTATCCTGAATATTTGCAATAACATAATCAATTTCAATGGCAGACTCTCTTTCCGGATTAACCCTTATTTTTTCTAATCTCTGCTGCAAATCAAACATTCCATTTTCCCACCAATCAATGCAAACCAGTTTTTTCGGAGTCAATCCAGCTATCTGTTCTGCTAATTTAGAGCCTATGGAACCTGCTGCACCGAAAACAAAAACAGATTTGTTATGAAGTTTGTTCCTTATATCACTAAAATCATGCCTTACGATGCTTCTTCCAAGCAAATCTACAGGCTCTATCTCTCTGACATATGAAATATCTAATGCTCCTGTAAGAACTTCTGATATTCTGGGAACTATTTTTATTTTTACCTCAAAATTTTTACATTTATTTATTATCCTTCTGACCAATGCTCCGCTTCCAGAAGGAATGGCAATGAACAATGTCTTAATCTTTTGTTGTTTTAGTATCTTCGGAATATCATCAATTGTTCCCAAAATAGGTAATTTCAATACATAAGTGCCTTTTTTTGTTATGTCATCATCTATAAATCCTTCAAATTCATACTTTTTAGAACTTGCTTCGTCTCTCTTAAGTTCCTGGAAAAGCTCTTTACCAGCCCCGCCTGCTCCCACTATGAGCGTGTTTTCCTTGTTTGTATTAACTCTCATATTACTCTCAAATTTTTTAGTATGTTTTTAATATTTTCCTTATTTACTGTATTCGTGATGTATAATGATGATAGATATATTATTCCGGATATAAAAATTACAACAGCCATCTCAGCCCACATATTAAGTTCTAAAGCTTTTTTTAGTAAATGTATGCTTAGCAAAAACACCAAACTGCAAAATAATATCTTGGCCAGTTTCCAGTAAGGGATTGTAAATTTGTAGATTTTATACAGCTGCATTGTTGAAAATATCATGATTATCAGAAATGCTATAACGCTTGCTATCGCTGCTCCAATAATTCCATAAAAGGGTATAAGAACAAAATTCAACACCAAGTTTACTAGAGCGGCAAGAAGCATTATTTTAAGTGATTTTTTTGCTTTTCCTATGGCTGAAAGTATATAATAATTGATAAGGCCTATGCTAATTATAGGTCCTGATAATGCAAATATCTGTATGACTGTACTTCCTGCACTGAATTTGCTCCCGAATAACACATTTATTATTATTTCAGGATAAACAAATAATATTATTGCTGCAGGCAGTATGATGATCTCTATGTAAGAATAAATTGCGCTTGTCATCTCTGACATTTTTTCAGAATCTTTTCTGGCTTGAAATTCTGAAAAAATAGGATATATTGCCGTCCCGATAGCGGTTGCAACAAGCAGCAAAGTTGTGGATATTGGAAGAGCGACCTGGTATATTCC
>CAIVOO010000011.1 GCA_903907555.1 uncultured archaeon
AAGAATCAAGCTCTGCCTGGCGCATTCCTGTAACAACACTTAGCGGATTGTTCCACAGCTCTTCAGAACAATGGAAAGATGTAGCACCCTGCTTCGCCAAGTCATAAATATCCCCGCCGAACTGCAAGACATCAGGCCGTTTCCCAAAACCCTCGCCATAGCGCGCAGCAATCTCCCTATTCCTGGCTGCCTTAACCATCACTTCCTGTATGTCGCGCCTCTTATAATAGTCAAGCGCTGCCTTGGAGTCGAGCATGGTGTTTTAGCAGCATTCTGCTTATTTAAGTGTTTGGCTATATGCTGGACAACAATATTTAAATAAGAAATTGCACTTTCAGTATTTATGAATAAAAAGGGTGACGATACTGGAATTCCCACTAATATTATTTGGGTTTTGTTTGCTGTCGGTTTTTTGATAATTGCATTGGTTGTTTTAATTACAATAGTAAGAGGCAGATAATGAGCAAGAAGGGATTCCAGGTTGAATTGAAGAATCTAATTTTGGGTGTTGTGATAGCGATAATTCTTATTATCTTCTTCACGCAGGTGACTGATTATCTCAAGCACACACTTTATGCCAGGGAGACTTGCAGGGCATCTGTTGCTGCAGCTTCTGTTTCTTCTAGTATATTGCCTGTCGACTGCTCTATGCAGCGCGAGGACATAAAATTTGATGATGTTGTTAAAGGAAATTTGGTTGATGAGAACGCAATAAAAAGAAAATTCGCAGACAGGCTGTACGACTGCTGGTACATGTACGGCGAAGGCAGCTTGAAGGGTAATCCTTTTATGAAAGAGGCTGCCATTTTCAGCAAGACCAACATATGCAATTTATGCGCAAAGATAACCTTTGATAAAAAAATTGCTGAGAAAATCACTAAAGTTTCAAATTTTGAAGAATTCCTTAAATCTACAGATATTACAGGGCAGAAAATCAAGTATTACGATTTCCTTAACAAGAAAGTTTCCGGGGAACTTGATGTTACTGTCTTTCCATTGCTATGGTACAAGTCATCTACAATCGGAACTCTCCAACTTTCGGATATTTACACAAACAAGGATTATTATGTGATATATGTTGCGTTTTTGCCGGATGCATTCGGCTACATTTTCACTTACAATAACATCAAATATGGTCCTGGCGATAGGGCTAAATGGTATGCTCGAACAATGCTTGTTTCAGCAGATGATTTTGAATCTTTAAACTGCACAAAAATAGTAAACTAAAATGAGCAAGAAAGCCGTCGATTTTCCGAAATATCTTTTGGTTAGTTTGATACTTCTTGTTGTAATCATAATCATCATGTGGCCATTGTTCAGCAAGACCAAGGATGTTGCAGAGAGCGAGGCGCATAAGGCGCAGTGCTCTGAAAGCGTGAGGGTGAATTCAGCAGCTCACATAAAAGGCATATCAATAAATTTTCTTAAAACCCAAATAAACTGCCCGACTGTTTACAAGACATTGGAAGGCGATTCTACAACATTAAAAAGTGAGATTGCAAACCAGATGGCAGATGCATGGAGTGTCTACGGTCTTGGAAAGCTGGACCTTTTCGACGGGACAGACACATACTGCGCTGTTTATTCTGTTTTGGATTTCAAGGACAAAAAACAAAAAATAACTGATTTTGGCGATTTTCTTAAAACAAACTATGTTCCAGGAAAAAAAGAAACTTACATTTCTTTCTTATCGCAGTTTTCCAGCCTCGAATCAGCAGACTTAACCCAGGATATGCTTAAGAACAGCCAGATTCAGGCATCGATTGACGCATCAAAATCTTATGCTGTCATATTCTTTTATTCAAAAAATGATGAAATGATTAAGCACATAACAGCAGCAGCCTCTACCACTCCTGGAAAAATAGCCATGAGCAGCACAGCAATGGCTGTATTCGGGGTTGCGACAGTTGTAGTGGGAATTTTTACAGGAGGAGTTGGCGGGGTGGTGATGGGTATTGTGGGAACATCCCTGGCAGCAGGAGGAAGCAGCATAGCATATGCATCAGCGCCTGCAGCGCTTCTCGCTTCAGAAAACACAAATAAATGGCTGGCTTTCACAGTGCTGAAAGAGTACAATGCGGAAGAATTAAATAAATTGAACTGCACAACACTTCCAGTATATCAAGGCAACAGGCCTAAGGGCTCAACATGAACAGAAAAGGGGATATCGCTTGGGATGAGATTGGAAAATGGGCATTGGTTCTATTGTTGATACTTATACTTCTTTACATAATATTCAAAGTTAAGAACACCACAGGCGGACTTTGGGAAAACATAAAGAACATTTTCAGGTTTGGAGCATGAACAAAAAAGCGATTACTTGGCCATATCTTGTAGCAGGGCTTGTTACATTGGCTGTTATATTGATTGCAGCGGCACGCTTTGCTCCGATGATTTCCCAACAATCAAATGTGGTAATAAATACAGCCCAAGAATATGCTCTCACGAAAAGTGAAGGGGATGCGCTCAACAACGCAAGACGTATGGTTACGGAATTTTTAGATGACAATTTTCACAGGAATCACGGATTTACAAACGAGAAGGATATTTCGCAGTATGCAGCGAATGTCACAAACAGGATTGTTGCAGAGCAGGGCAATGTTGAGCGAAGCCAGACAATAAACACCCCATTTTTAGTCAAGCAATTCCAGGACTTGAAGTATGAGCTTATCTCAGTAAACCAGCCTTATGCTGTTGGAAATCTTTATTTCTACCAAAAAAACAGGGACGGGGCTGTGAAAAAGTTCAATGAAGTCGCTGCGCAGAACGAGAAATTTGTCGGTGTGGCAAAAGCGAAGCAGAAGCTTGCAATACTTGCATGCAATCTCGACGAAACCCAATGCAAGGTAAACAAGGATTGGTGCTATTACAACATAAACTGGTATGGCAACAAATGTGTTCCATTCACAGGATGTTCGCAGTTCCAGACAATCGACGAATGCAAATCTTACGGATGCTTTGCTTCAATAAAATATCAGGAAGCTGCAAAAGGCCCTGAACAGGCGCTTGATAAATGCGAGGATATGAAAGCTTATTGCGCTGGAGTTAAGAGTGCTGCAATACAGAGCTGCTCTGTCGCTTATGCGTTTAATATAGATGCCTGCCATAGCAACACATGCAATGTATCAGCTGAATGCTTTGTTGCGTCAAGAACAGACTATCTGCAAGGTCCTGCAAAAACAATCGGCGGAGGCAATTACGCTGTTCCATTCTGCTATGACTGCGCATCAATCAAGTGCGCTAATCTGGACAAAGACAGCTGCACAGGCACAAACATGAAAAAGTGTGGGCTGAGCTGCCAATGGGTGATGATGGGCGATGGCAGTATGAAATGCCAGTAACCTTAATGTTTAAAATCTCGCCAGTTATGGCCAGTGAGCAAATAGCGTATCGTTAGACAACACTTTTGGTGCTCCTTTCTATGCGCTGGCATCAGGCGTAGTCTACTTCTCAACTTCGGCTGCTGTCCGCAGCCTAAGGTCGAATCATATATTGTAATTGCTTCTTACGCAAAAGAGATGCCAGCGCAAATGCAGTTGGAGCAGGCGAACGTGAGATTTTAAACATCAGCCTTAACTTAAAGAAACATTTATATATACTTCAATCTCAGATATAGTTATAAAACTCAAAGAGGTGTAAGATGAAAAAGAAAGCACAAGGTATGTCTTTAAACGTCATTATTATAGCAGTCCTCGGATTGCTTGTTTTGGTGATTCTGGCACTGGTTTTTACAGGAAGGACAGGAATTTTCGTGAAACAGGTAGAGTCCTGCCAAGGTCAATGTGTAAACACAAATGCTGACTGCACAGGAACTTATGCCAAGGTGACTACAGGCTCCTGCCCAGGTCCTGATGCAAAGCCAAACACAGCTGATGATCAAGTGTGCTGCGTCCAAGTAACAGGATAAAATGATAGCAAAAAAAGCACAGGGAATGTCGCTTAATGTCATAATAATTGCAGTATTGGCATTGATTGTTCTTGTGGTGCTTGTGGTAATTTTTGCAGGCAAGGCCGGCCAATTCTCAAACTCGACTGGCGAAACAGGCAATCAGTATGCGCCAACCAGGTGTGATATACCTGGAACATTAAGGTATTGCGCTTACTCCTGCGACGTCGGGGATTCTGAAGTTAAGATGCAACAAGGATTCACTTGCACAGACTCCACTAAAGGGAGTGCCAAATGCTGCTCAAAAATATGAAGCGTGCAGACATCTCTATGAATATGATTGTTTTTGCAATCATAGCTTTAGTGGTTCTTGTAGTGGTTATTGTGATATTTGCAAGCAAGACTGGAAATACAGCCAAGTCTTTGGAAGGTATCAACTCTTGCGCAAACAGGAACGGAAGCTGTGTAACATCGCAAGGAGCTACTGATGCAAGAAAGAGTGGACAGCAATGCTTCCCTTATTTAGGATGTCCTGAAACTGACGCGCAGAAGACGGCCCAGCAGACATACTGCTGTTTCACCTAAAATGCTTAGAAAGAAAGCAATGGTTGTGGAGATTTCTTTATGGCAGCTAATCACTGCAATAATAGCGATAATACTTCTTATTGGAGTTTTCATACCGCTGATCAGCAAGGCAATAAACTTTTTCGTAGCCAGCCCTGACAAATCATCAATTAATAATTTTGAAAGGCTTGCATACGAAGTTGACAACTCGCCTCAAGGAAATTTCAAGATACCTTTCTATCTCGACAGTGGATATAAGGTGACTATGAATACGATTGACAAGGGATGTTATCCACAAAACTGCCTATGCTTATGCGATTCCTCAGCAGGCTGTGCTTCGAAGATATATGAAAAAAAATGCCTGAACAAGGGAACGCAGTTAAACCAGGAAATAACTTTCAAAAGGACGTATGCAACAGACAAAAGTGGCGAACTGGTAGAAAGGAATGTTATTGGCACAATAACAATTTTGCAGTTAAGTGTTGATTCTCTATCATCAAAAATACAATTCAATCCAACAGTATTTGAATCTGCAGTAGCTCCCGATGTTGGTGGCCCTTAACAAAAACTATAAAAACAAAGCTCCCTTTTTTAAGCAAATGCGTGGAAAAAAGGGGCAGATAAACGAAGTCTTGAAAGTTCTTATTGAATTGGTTCTTGTAGCTGTTGTAATTGCTGCATTGGCTATTAAGATGTCTGATGTTGGCAAAGAGACAACTTATGAGAAATTGTTTTATGTAAGGGATATTGCAACCTCTTTCGATGCAATGCTCCTCTCTCCTGGAAATGTCCAGCTGGAGTACAACGAATCCAACGGCTTTTCCTATGCTTTCTCGAAAAACAAGGTTAGTGTGGGAGATGCAAACCAGCCAATAGAGCTGGCGTCATTTTATTTTGTATTTGCAGAAGACCTAGGGATTCCTGTTGCTTATGCGAACGCGCTGCCAGAGAATAGTTTTGTAAACAAGACAAAAATGTTATTTTCAAAATCTGACAAGCTCATGATTAATACTGCTCCTGATGCAAAATTCTCATGCCCGAGCGCGAACACAAGCTCTGACGACAAGAAAATAATCATTGACCCATCTTCTGACAAGGAAGACAAGGGAATCATGTTTGCTTCTGGTTATGAATATGAAATCAGCTCAAAAATCGCAAAGGAAATTTCCGGAAGCAACTCAAAAACATCTTTTGAAATCAAAAGAACAAGAGAGGAGAGTCCTGCTGCCATGGACCAGCGCATAAGATTTGTATTGGATAATCCTTCTGCAGCGCTAGTCAGCATTCACATAACAGACGATTCAGCAACCACAATATACACAAGGCCGAATTTAAAGTCAAGAAAACTCGCCTGCATACTTCAAAATTATCTGAAAGACGCGAAGATAAAGACAATTGTGCTTCCTGCAGAAAATACGGGAGATTTTTCCATAATGCAGAATGATGTTTCGCTGTCGATAGATTTCAACCAGGATATTGACGCTAGATTAGCAGGGCAGTCAATAATAAG
>CAIVOO010000012.1 GCA_903907555.1 uncultured archaeon
AGTGGATTGTGTCGACAAATTCTTCAACACGCAGTGCAATCCCAGATTCGGTTATTGCATCGACCACAAAAGGTTTGTTCCTGTGGAAGTTATTGATGTGGCAGGCTTGGTTCCTGGAGCTCACGAAGGAAAAGGGCTGGGAAATCAGTTCCTTGATGACTTAAGGCAGGCAGATGCATTCGTACATGTCATAGATTGTGCTGGCTCGACTAATGAAAGAGGAGAGCCTATCACGCCAGGCACTTATGATCCTGCAAATGACATCAAATTTCTAGAAGTAGAACTCGATATGTGGTATCTTTCAATCATAAAGAAAGGCTGGGAAAAGTTTGCAAGGCAAGTCCAGCAGGAGCATCAGCAGATTATCAAAGCTCTCGCTAAGCAGCTTTCGGGATTGAGGGTTGACGAGGACATAGTTGACAGGGCTATTAGAAAATTAAGATTGGATATAGAAAAGCCTGCTTCCTGGACAGATGAGGAACTTCTGAAGCTTGCAACTGAATTAAGAAAAGAAACCAAGAAGATGGTGATTGCAGCAAACAAAATGGATATGCCGACTGCTGAAGCCAACCTGAAAAGGATAAAAGAGCAATTTCCAGAATACACAATCATCGGCTGTTCTGCAGAATCAGAACTTGCCTTGAAAGAGGCTGCAAAGAAGGATATGATAGACTATATCCCTGGCGAAAGCAGCTTCAAGATAAAAGGAAACATGACTGACAAGCAAAAGCAGGCTCTTGAATTCATACAGAAAAACATTCTCGAAAAATACGGAGGAACAGGAGTTCAGCAGATAATAAATTCAGCAGTGTTTGATTTACTGAAATACATTGCAATATTCCCCGGAGGATTGAATAACCTTACAGATTCCGAGGGAAGGACATTGCCAGACTGCTTCCTGATGCCGCCAAACACTACAGCGCTTTCATTCGCATTCAAGCTTCACACAGATTTTGGAAACAATTTCATAAGAGCAATAGATGTCAAAACAAAAAGAACTGTTGGCAAGGAGCATCTGCTGAAGAATCTTGATGTGGTAGAACTTATTGTGAACAGATAATTACTTTTTCTTTTTCATAGAAGGCTTTTTGAAAGTTGCAGGCAAGTCAATGATGTATTTGCCCTCGCCCATTTTGTAAACTAAAGGGTCTTTCTTGAAAATCTTCACCAGGTCAAGCTCGAATTTGCCAGGCTCTAAAACTCTGATAGCCTCGAAATCAAGAACAATAGGCTGGTCCTCTTCCACCCTCTCGCCAACCAAGTCAAGCACGTCTTTCTCAATCTGCTCCTTCTGCACAGGCGTGAGATCTGAAGTGATTTCCTTAGCTTTCTCAATAGCATCCTTTCTAACAAAGAAGAACAGCCTGGCTCCGCAGTCGCATCCTTTCAGGATTGCATCTGAGCCGTCATCATACAAATGTCCGCATCTGACGCACTGGTGTGGCATAGCAGCAGATAACCAACCCATCTTTAAAAAAGTTCGCAAAAAAATAACTTGAGTTTATTAATAAAAATAATTCAGGGAGGGAATCCTAAGTAACGCTTTACGTCATATCTATGCCCTCCACCCACCATCGCTGCAAGAATCAAAGGCAGGTCTTCTTTTCTCGCAATGTGCTTGGGGCATGGGGACGTTGTAGGAAGACAGATTGAACACAACTTTGTAATCCCCATGCTAACAAGAAAAACCATAACAACCAATCACTAGCCGCCCACGCTTGGTACAATATTATTTAATGTAAAATAACAAATCAAGAATTAATCTATCTTCTCTTCTTCTTTTTGTTGTTGTCTTGAGTGAAAAGCTGTATCTTGCTTGGGTCTTTCTTAATTTCCTTGACAACAGAAGCAGGACCGATTATTGTCAATCCAAGCCTGTTTCCTGCAAGTATGTTTACAAGCGTGTTCCTGAACTGCATTACCCTGCTGTCTTTATCTGATGTCGGAGGAATCACTGCAAGCTCTATTCCTGCAAACTCATCGTCTATCTCTTCCATTGTAGTCTTGATCAGCTCTGTTTCCTCTTCCCTGCTCAATCTTCCTTCAAGAAGGACTATCTTGTTTTCCATTGCAATCTTCAGCAGCTTCCTTATCCTGCCTAGCGAGCTCAGCTTCTCAATCTCCCTGTATGGAACTATTTCTAGTGTTAGCATTTAATTCACGACCGTGAACAGGCTTTCGTAAAACTCATCTACATTGTTGCCGAATTTCGCAGATATCCCTACTACAGGATACTGCGGGAATGCCGCCTGCACCTTCTTTATTTTAGATTTTCTCAAGTCAACCTTGTTTGCAACTATCAGCACTGGAATCTCCCTTGCTGCAAGGTTTCCTATGATTGTGATGTTAACCTGCGAGAACGGATCTTTTGTAGCGTCCAGGACAACTATGACAACATCCATCTCGTCAAGCCATTTTATTGCATCGATAACTCCTTTCGTTGCTTCCTTCGCCCTCTTCTTCGATTCCTTCTCGTTCATTCCATGCTTTAGAAAATCTTCATAATCTATTTTTGTTGCAATACCTGGAGTGTCGATAAGATTGAAGTCAAGCTCCTTCTTGCCGGATTTTATGTTAATGCTTTCTTTGATATTAATCTCTCTAGTCTCGTGAGGTATCGGAGAAGCCGTTCCCATCTCCTCGCCAAGCCAGTCCTTGCAGATTCTGTTGGCAAGAGTTGTCTTGCCTCCGTTTGGAGGACCGTACAGCCCAATCTTTAGCTGCTTCCTGCCCTTGAATAAATCTTTAAACACCCTGTTAATGAAATGTTTTAGTATTCCAATCATTAGCTCAGAAGTCTGTAGGCTGGTTTATATATTTTTTGCTTTGCTCAAGAAATGTTTATAAAATAAGGGATAATATCAAATTTCATGAGGGAAGAGGTGCGAAAGGAGATTCTTGGAATTCTTGACAAGGCTATTGAAATCCTTAAGGTAAAGGAGGAATGGGACATAAGCCAGCTAAGCAACTTAAGCGATGAAATCATCAACAGTGCCATAATCTTTGAAGATGAGGATGCTGTTTCTATCGCAATCCTTATTTACGCATTATACAAAATGCTTGCAAGAAAGACGCATGACGACATAATATATACTCAAGTTGAGCACGAGCTGATAAACGCAAGAAAGATTCTCGAAACAAGGGATGAGGATGGCTACAGAGGCAGAATCAAATACCTTTTCGACCTTGTGAACAGGATAGACACAGAACTTTCCAAGTATTTCCAAGAGCTGATTGGAAAGGCAAAGATAAAAAAAGGCTCGACATTGTTTGAGCACGGGCTTTCAATAGCAAAAGTTTCTGACGTGGTTGGGATATCGCAGTGGGAATTGATGGATTACATTGGAAAGACAAAAGTTTTCGATGTAGAGACGCATGAAACAGATGCAAAGGTAAGAGTTACGCTTGCAAGAAAGATTTTTGGGATGGAAAAATGAACAGCATAGTGTTTGATGCAGGGCCTATAATAAATTTGGCAATGAACAACCTATTATGGGTGCTTCCCGATTTGAAGAAAAAATTTGGAGGCCAGTTCCTTATACCTAATGCTGTGAAAAAAGAGATTGTTGACAAGCCGCTATCAACTAAAAGGTTTAAGTTTGAAGCTCTGCAGGTAGTGCATACAATCAATGAGCGAATTCTTGACATTTATACAGATGCGCAGGTTGCGCAGAAAGCAGAGCATCTCCTGGAAACAGCTAACAAGTGCTTTGAGGCAAGGGGCTCATTCCTGAAAATAGTTCAAGCTGGCGAAATGGAAACACTGGCTGCTGCCATAATCCTGAATTCTGTTGCTGTAGTTATCGACGAGAGAACAACAAGGATGCTGATAGAGGATCCCCAGGATCTGGCGCATCTGCTAGAGCACAAGCTTAACACAAAAGTCAAGGCGAATGAAAGCTTCATCTATGAATTCCAGGAATTAACATCAAAAATAAATGTGATACGCTCAACAGAACTGCTCATGATAGCCTACGAAATGGGGCTGCTTGACAGTTTGAAGCAGAATATTCCGAAAGGAACTGAACAGCTTGTTGACGCAGTGCTTTGGGGATTGAAGCTTAACGGCTGCGCAATCTCAAAAAGGGAAATTGAGGAGATTGACAAGCTTTACTCGAGGGGAAAGCTTAGCCAGTAAATTTCTAAAACAGGATAAAAATTTTAAAATCACTAATCAGGAGCGAACTTTCTTGACGGGAAAAAGAAAAAGTATTTAAAGGAGCACCAATTATTCTCGTCGAAGACAAAAAAATAAGGAGGTCTTTAAAATGGCTGAATTAGTAGCAAAAGTTGGTGTTAAGAAAGCAGACGGATATCTCTATTTCGTTGATAAGCACGGAGATATCTCAAGAGCAAAGATGGCCCGCGCGGGAAAGAAGGGCGGCAAACCAGAAAAAGTTGCCAAAGTAGGTGTCAAGAAGGCATCAGGATACTTGTATTTCGTCGATAAGAAAGGAAATATAAGCCGCGCCAAGATGGTAAGAGGCGGAAGACGAAGATAAATTCTAAGTTTTTCTTTTTTTATTTTAATTTTTGTTCTAAAATTCCTAAAACAACAAGATTACTTTATCTTTTAAAGTTCTCTAGAATTAACTGAGCTAAATCTGGCATCGGATGCTTCTTTCTAATTTCGGATTGTGCTTCTGTTATTTTAGCTTCAAGCCTTTTAATCTGTACACGGTACTTTTTTGTATTTTCCCTGTATTCACTTTGAATTTTAGCCATCTGATCATTAACTTGTTTTCTATACAAAGCAAGACCACGATCTAATTCATCCAATTCTCGTTGTGATATTAAAATCATTTCTAAAACTTTAGGTATCTCGCGTTTTTTTGGCGGTATATCATCTGCTGGCATATCGACAAGACGAAAAGGATATACTCTTCTTCCCACCCTTATTTGTTCATTATCAGGTTTTATTGGATATAGAGCAAGACAATAAGGTACATCATGACTTTTACGAAAAACTAAACGAGAATTGCCCTCATCACATAAGATAATTCTATTATCTTTATTAGTCACATATGCTTTGCCGCAGCTCAAAAAACTTGGTTTATCAACCAGATATACTCTTACTTCTTGTTTTTCTTTACTCATACTCCTGAGAGTCCATTGAAAATATTTAAAACAGACTATATACTGAGATTATTTCCTGTTATCCAGAACATCATGCGCGTCTATTGCGTGCCTGTCAAGAATTATTTCATTTGCAGACTTTCCAAGCTTCACAAGATGCTGCATCTTCAGAATTTCCCTCTCGCTGTCAGAAACGCGTGCGAACTGGTCTGCTTCTATTAATCCGAAAGGATAGCCTATGAATGTTGGGTCTTTGGAATTTGATGCGAGAGCCCCGAGAATCATCTCGATGGCAAATGGAGTTCCCTTGTATATCTCAATCCTGAAGACATATTCCGACTTAGGATGAAGTTTTGCAAAGAAAAGCTCTGCAAGATGGTTCTCATTCTCTATTTTTGCGATAGGATAGTAATACCAAAGCCCTTCAGGAGCAATCCTTAACAGATTCGGAGTCAGCGGAAGCCCTTTCTTTGTTGTCAAAGATGTGGTTTTTGATAGTGCTGTTACAAAAACTCCTTTAGCAGCAGCAAAATTATACAATTCTTCCAGATTTTTCTGCTCAACAAGAAAGAATGACTGCAAAGTTCCGTCTAATATTACAATATCTGCGCCATCAAGCTTCTCGCAGGCGTCAAAAGCATACTTCAGCTCTGCATTTCTTCTGATTAAATCGACAACCTTGGAAAGCTCTCCTTTTATTCTCGGATCCTGAGCGCTGAAAACAAAATCTTTCTCATCAAGAACCTCATTTTGCAATAAATCAGTTCTTATTGTACCAGAATCTAAAGTGATAAGAGCGTAAAACTGGGTTTTTCTGCTTGAAATCTTTTTTTTGTTCTGATAAATAGAATAATAAACTCTTATTATTGATAGAAGCTTGTTTGGCAGGGCAATAATCTCTGCGCTTCCGCCATCAACAAATGCAATCTTGCTTATCGAATCTATCGACGAGAATTCTCGGAAATTCTGCGAAGCTATAGGGAATGCGGTGTAGCCTTTCTCGTTAAAATTCAAAGAATCGCCAATGCAGCTTTCAGGAGTTGGCTGTATTTTCCTCAAAAGCTCGTCATTTATTTGCATAACAGGTCAAAAAGAATGTTTGCTTTTATATTTTTCTACAATCGCAAGATTATTAAACAAATATCGGTTTTTCTAATGGAATGGCAGATTACGAACTCATAATCACCGAGAAGCCGAAGGCTGCTTTGAAGATAGCAGAATCCCTTGCAGATGGCAAAGTCCTGAAGAAAAGCGATGGCGGCATACCTTATTATGATGTCACTCATGGAAAAAAGGACTTGATTGTATGCAGCGCTGCAGGCCATCTTTATGCCTTGGCAGAGAAAAACAAGGATAAATGGACTTATCCTGTTTTTGATATTGAATGGAAAGAGGCTTCTGAAGTAAGCAAGACTGCAAAATTCTCCAAAAAGTATGTTCAATTGATAAAAAAGCTTGCAAAAGATGCAAAAACATTCACAGTTGCAACTGATTATGATGTTGAAGGTGAAGTCATAGGATGGAATATCATAAAGTACGCCTGCAAGCAGAAGGATGCTGCAAGAATGAAGTTCTCAACATTGACAAAGCCAGACATTGAGAAAGCATACGAGCACAAATCAAAGACAATTGATTGGGGACAGGCAGAGGCTGGAGAGACAAGGCACCAGCTTGACTGGTATTATGGAATCAATTTGTCAAGAGCGCTTACAGGAGCGATAAAAAGCGCTGGAATGTTCAAAGTCTTGAGTTCAGGAAGGGTTCAGGGGCCTGCATTAAAGATTATTGTCGAGAAAGAGAAGGAGATAAAGGCTTTCAAGCCCTC
>CAIVOO010000013.1 GCA_903907555.1 uncultured archaeon
CACTAAAGAACTCATCATTCATCTTGGAAGTATCTGCTTTTGCTTCATCAACTTTGAAAGTAAGATCCTCTATTGATGATTTTATTTGATCAGCATAATACGACTTGTACCAGTCGCCAATCATCGAAGCTTCTCTTTGGTTGTATCTTGCTTTTTCTAAACTGCTTCTTATTAGATTTGAGTCACCTGCAAGTTCTGATACAATTGTTGCATAATTAGAGTTTTTTGTTAAATCGCCTGTTCCGAGAGCGCGGTTTACTGCTCTCGGATCGATAAGCGCGCCTTTATAAGAATATAATCTAGCTAATGAAGCGTCTCTGTCAATAAGAACTATTTTCTGTTTCCCATCTACTTCAACAACAGGTATGTTTCCTAAATTAAAGTCTGCATCATCAGTCAAATCCTTAAGTATCCCTGCCTTGTCTACAGAGTCTGCGAACTCAGGATTCAAATATGCTTTTTTACCGTTTGAAATTATGTATGGTTTATCTGGGCTACTAGTATCTACATGTGGCTTATGCAAGCCCTCAATGTATTGATAAAGCAAGGCATCAATGCCTCCGACAGAATCTGTTTTTATTTCAGGCACAATGATGTCGCTCATATCAATGCCTTTATCGTTAAACCTCTTAACTGCCTCTTTTGTCATTTCATAAGCAAACACCGCCCTTCGGGCATTATCTACTGTTACTGCTACATCTCTATTAGCAATAGAAACTTCCTCTTCTCCGATATCCGTTTTCATAACCTCTTTCTCAAGAGGTACATCCTCTGGTTTTGTAATGCTCTTGTAAACAAATTTATTTCCTGACTTGTCTTGTATTACTGGAACTCCGAATGCAGTGATATCGCCTTTTGCATGCCCGAGCGTTGTAGAAATTGTTTGAGTTGGTATGAATCCAACAACATCATATTTGTCTTCTTTTTCCAATTTATCGGCAAAATTAACGAACTTTTGTATAGAATTAGCAATCTCATCTGAAGCAGCAGCATTTTCAATGCCATACTTCCGCAGTGTGGCTCTAACCTGTTCTGTGGTTATAGTTCCCTGCTCAATCTGCGTGTTTGCAAGGTCTGTAAGAATATTGATTTTGACAGAATTATCCATATTATCTTTTATTACATCGCTAAAAGCAGCGCTTATTCCAACCTTCATGTAATTTTCCCTGGCTTTCTCAAGCTCTGTTAAAGGAGCTTTTTCAACAACAATTATTTCCTCTTCAATCTGCGATTCCTGAACAACATACTCTTCAGCCAAGGGATTGGTGTCTGGAGAAATCATTACAATATCTTCAGGATTTACAAATGGTGGCAACTGCTCTTCAACAACTTGATTGTTGAATGCAGACACCTGCTCTCTTGCAGCAATTCGTGACTGCTCTACCTGACTTTGCCTGGCAGCTTCCTCAGGAGTTGCTTTGGCTGCTTTCACTGTTTCAACATTTGCCACCTGGACAACGTTTGCAGGATTGTCAGAGCCGTCTGTGAACTTGCTATAACTTTCAGAAGTTCTTATTCCCTCAATTGTATCATAATAATCCTTGAAGCTTGATATCTCTGTGGCTGTCTTCGGATTCTCAACCTTTCTGCCTAATTCAAAGTCCCTTGCCTCGAAATTGCTTAGCTCCAAGAGCCTTCTCTGCTGTGCAGGCTCTAACGACTTGAAGAATTCGGTAAATGATTTTGAATATTCTGGTTTTAACACTCCATCTGTGCCGAAATAAGAATCGACAGAATCTATCAGCGCTCCTTTGCCATCCTTGCCATAAAGCCCAGCTCTTCCTTCTGCTGTAGAGATGTCTGCTTTCAGCAAGTCCAAGTTTCTCTCGACGCTTCTCTTCAATGTCTCTGTCGGATCAACAAGCCCTCTTTCCAGCTGTGCTGCGCCAGTTCTTGCGCTCTCTTGCAAGGAATCAATCTTATCTTTTATTGTTGAGGCAAGTTCAGCCTTGCCTTTCGATACTGCGTCAATAATCATCAGGTTATAAGCATCCCTGACTATCTGATCAGACAAAGACTTGTCTGCACGCAATGTTGTCTCTTTCTTTACAAACTCTTCATTCTTTAGAGACATTGCTAAATCCTCAAGGAATATTTGGGATTTTGGCTTTCCTGCCTGCATTACTGCATATAGCTGCTTATCAATTACTCTTACTTCCAAAATATCTGCGTTATTATCTGTTCTGCCTGCCCTTCCGAATTCTTGCCCTTTTCCTGTTTCTGTAGCGATTTGGCTGTCATACAAAGCCACGAATTTTGATTTTGTAGATTGTAAATCCAACGCCTCAACCTGATTTGTAACAATTATTAATTTTTCATTAGGCCTTTCAATCATAAATTTCCTGTATTGATCTGGACTAAGCTCCTTGACAACAGCATGATCTCTTGTGATTTCAGAATC
>CAIVOO010000014.1 GCA_903907555.1 uncultured archaeon
AAAGCTAATCGACATCAGGAAGATTCGCTTCTCTCCAGAATTCGAGTTTGAACTCCCTGCCAAGACGGATGCTCAACGTCTCATTGATAGAGGGAAGACTCTTAAAGGCTGGGAACTCAAGAGTGATGGTTCTCTGACCAACGGAATAGAACTTTCCCCTGAGAACGCTAATCACTTGTATTATAATGAAGATTGTTTAATGCAGATTAAAGAAGTATTGGCGCTTGCGAGAGTTTATAGAGCAAAAGCTCTAAAAAATTGCGGGCTACACATTCACGTTAATATTAAGAATTTAACGGATAAGCAGCTTTTGGGAGTCATTAAGGAATGGATTCATAGACAAAGATACGTTGTTAAGAGATTCAAAGTATCTAAAGAGCGTCTAGAAAATACTTGCAAGTTACTACCGAAGGAAGAGTTACATAGCTTAACGGAGAAAGCTATTCATCAATTTAGAAACAATGAGGGATATTCATTTAGGCATTACCAATACATTGACCAAAAGTATTATTCTCTCAATGTGTCGCACATGTCTAAGAATGATTATGGCACTATTGAATTTCGCAGCTTTGAAAGCACTCTTAATTTTAAAGAGATTAAAGCGGCAATTTATTTCGTATTGACGTTTATACAAGAATCCCTTGAACGGGATTAAGGAGAGTACGATGGAATACACGGCACAGCTTGGAGACATCTTTTTATGCGATTCTGACCGCTTTGCAGCAAAAATGGTCGAGTTTTTAATGCAGAGCCCGACTGTCTGGCAGCAGATTTGGCGCTTTTTTAGACACACTTTAACACCGACTAAGTATTATCACGCTGGAATGATACTTGACGCAGCCAAGATGATAGAACAGCAGGGGAAGTGTCAATACGGAGAGACTCAGAAGATACTCTCTAGACGTATCATTATTCTCAGAAAGAAGTCTTTGACAGATGCTCAGAGAGCAAATCTTCAAAAAGTAGCTCTTAATGACTTAGGAAAGGGCTATGGAGTGCTTTCTTGTATAGGAAAACTCTTTACTTGGCTTACTGGGATTCGTTGGTTTGAAGATGTAATTCATTGGCCGAATGATGAAATCTGTATTAATCGCGTATGCTTATGGTATTGGGAAGCGACGGCTGAGCTTTTTGGAGTGCATAACTATCGTGAAAGCACTACTTTAACCGTAGAAACATATTGTAAACATTATACAGATGAGTGGGAAATAGTTTATGAAAACTAATCTTATATGCCCCAATTGTAGTCGAAAAATGCCCAATTCAAAGTTTCGTAAGGGAAAGGGTTGTAAATGGTGTATAAAGTAGGGATTGTAGGTCACGGAGCTAACAAATTTACGCCTTTGGGCGAAGATAGAGCAAAGATACTCATTTGCGATATTTTAAGACAAGCTAGAGCAGCCAAACAAGAAATTTGCGTGTGTTCTGGGCACTCTCCCGTAGGCGGAATTGATATTTGGGCAGAAGAGCAAGCTATCAATTGGGAGATACCGCTTGATATTAAGACTCCAAAACAGCGTAAGTGGGATTCTGCATACGGGTATAAGCAAAGAAATATTGATATTGCAAAAGATAGTGCAGAGTTACATGTAATTTTAGTCGATAAATACCCGGCAAATTATAAAGGAATGACGTTTAATTACTGCTATCATTGTAATAGTAAAGAGCATATTAAGTCGGGAGCTTGTTGGACAGCTATTCAGGCTAGGAAATATGGGAAGAAAGTAATTTATCACATCATTAAAAATGATTAATATTCCTAAAGAGTGTGTTATCATCGGAGGAGGGCCTTCTATTAAAGAAGGTCTTTCTCTGGGTTTAAAAGAACGTATAAAAGACAAATTTGTTATTACTTGCAATTTTGCTTTTAATCACTTTGACGGGACTTTTGAGGTCTTTGTTGACAGAGATTTCTATACTGGAAGACTGAATACACCAAACGATTTGACTATCAATAACGAGCATGTAGATAAAATAAAAGCCCTACCGTTGATAGTAGGGCATTTGTTTGATAATCGCTTCGATTATTATTCTAATACTATAGCTTTAAAACAGTCTAGAGAGTTTGATAAGAGTGCTAAGAAGGGCTTTTATAGCTCTTTTATGTGCGGATTCTTTGCGTTGCATGTAGCTATGTATCTGATGAACTATACTGGTACTATCTATATTCTTGGTTATGACTGGACTAAGAGAGACCCAAAGACTATTTGTCCCACCACATATACGCCCTACGACAATAAAACCGAGACACATTACTATTCTGACTCAGAAATAAAACACCGAGGGCAGCATTGGCTCTCGGCGTTTGAAAATCACGACGCACATCAATATTTTGTTAATTTCTTAATCCCCGGAATTAAAGTCTACAATGTTTCTCTCAATTCTAATATCTTTGATTTTGAAAAGATATCCTATCCAAAGATGCTCGATTTGCTTTCTCTCGAAACAATCAATCAAGAAGAACTGCGAAAAGAAATTAAATCTATTTTAGCTAAGTAAATCGTTTAAAGTAGTTTCATCGACAATAATTACGTTCTGACATTTCGTACAAGTTACCCTCCAAAATCTCGTATTCTCATCTAATTCTTTGCAGAGTTCTCCATCACAAGACGCTTTCCTAAACCAAGAGAGTTTTGTGATATTTTTATGTAAAATCGTAGTATTGATT
>CAIVOO010000015.1 GCA_903907555.1 uncultured archaeon
GAGGATTTCCGTGCCAGGACATTAGCTGCGCCGGAAAAGGAGCTGGAATCACAGGTAAACGAAGCGGTATGTGGACAGAATTCGCAAGAATTATTAGCGAAGAAGCCTGAAAAGAAAGAGGAGAAGCCTAAAAAAATAGAGAAGAAGGAAGCTCCTAAAGTTGAGAAGAAAGAAAAGATAATTGAGAAAAAACCTGAAAAGGTTATTGAAAAGAAGGAAGAGCCTAAGAAAGAGACAAAGCTTGAAAAAGAAATCAAGGAAGAGATAAAAGAGCACAAGGAGCTCAAAAAGGAAGAGGAGAAGAAAGAGGAAGAAAAAGGATTCTTTGGCAGGCTGAAAGAGAAGATTCTTGGAAAGGAAGAGGAGCTCGAAGAGGAAGTTGAGGAAGCTGAAGAAGAGATAGAAGAAAAGAAGCCTGAGAAAAAAGAAGCCGAAGTAGAGAAGGCTGAAGAGAAAGAACCTGAGCTCGAAGAAGAGGTTGAAGAGG
This sequence comes from uncultured archaeon, assembly GCA_903907555.1. Lineage (GTDB taxonomy): Archaea > Nanobdellota > Nanobdellia > Woesearchaeales > CAIVOO01 > CAIVOO01. Next base: position 488 of record CAIVOO010000015.1, read on the forward strand.
AGATTCCTGAAGAAGAGGAAGAGCCTGAGGAAGAAAAAGAAGAGGAAGAAGAAAAGGGATTCTTCGGAAAGATTTCTGACGTATTCACAAAAAAGACCCTGTCTGACTCCAAATTTGAGGAATTATTTTACGATCTTGAGATTGCAATGCTGGAGAACAATGTTGCCCTGGTTGTCATAGAGAAAATCAAGGAAGACATGAGAAAGAAGCTTGTTGACAAGAAATTAAAGCGCTCTGAGCTTGACAATATAGTGATTGATTCATTAAAAGAAAGCATTGATGAGATATTATCGCAGGAGAAAATTGATTTCATAAAGACTGTCAAGCAGAAGAAGCCGTTCGTGATATGCTTCTTCGGCATAAACGGAAGCGGGAAGACAACAACAATAGCAAAGATAGCGCATTTCCTGCAGCACCACAAGATTTCAGTCGTTCTTGCAGCAGCAGACACGTTCAGGGCAGCTGCGATAGACCAGCTTGAGAAGCATGGAATGAACATAGGAGTCAAAGTCATTAAGCAGGGTTACGGCTCTGATGCTGCAGCAGTGGCTTTTGATGCGATACAGCATGCCAAAGCCCACAATATTGATGTTGTCCTTATCGACACGGCAGGAAGAAGCCATTCCAATGTTAATCTTATGGATGAGCTTAAGAAAATAATAAGGGTTGCCAATCCTGACATGAAAATATTTGTAGGGGACTCACTCACAGGCAACGACATGGTGGAGCAGGCAGACAAATACGCTACAACCATAGGAGTTGACGGCATTGTGCTTGCGAAAGCAGACGCTGACGAGAAAGGCGGGGCAACGATATCAGCTTCTTACGTCACAAAGAAGCCAATCATATTCTTAGGGATGGGCCAGGACTACGAAGACATAGAATATTTTGACAAAGAAAAGATAATGAAGAACCTGGGATTCTGAATAAAACCATGGCAAAAAAGAAAATTCAGATATTAATGATTCATGGCGGGATGACTTTCAAGAATAAAAAGGATTATTTGCATTTCTTAAAAACAAGAAAAATATCTATCGAGGAGAAAAGAAGGTGGAACGACGATTACTTAAAGAAAAATTTAGGCAAAAACTTTGAAATCATAAAGCCGCGCATGCCTTTGTCAGACAACGCAAAGTATGATGAATGGAAAATCCATTTTGAGAGATATTTTCCTCACTTGAGAAACAACATAATTTTAATCGGAACATCACTGGGCGGGATTTTTCTTGCAAAGTACCTGTCAGAACATAGATTCCCTAAAAGGATATTATCAACTTATCTAATCTGCCCTCCATTTAACAATGCTTTATCTGGCGAGGATCTTGTTGGTGGATTTAAGCTTAAGTCAGACTTGTCAATGATTGAGAAAAATTCCAAAAATCTAAATCTGTTATTTTCTAAAGACGATGATGTTGTTCCTGTCGCTCAAGCCAAAAAATATGGGAACAAACTGAAAAATGCGAATATTGTAATCTATAAAAGCAAGAATGGGCATTTCAAGATATCCAAGTTTCCTGAGATTGTAAAAATGATAAAAGCTGATGTTAAAAGAAAATTTATTTCTTAGGATCTTTCTTGACTTTAAATTTCTTTAATTTTTTCACAGTTCCTTTTCCATGAGGAGTTGGTAAATTATCTGAATAAATGTCGCTGGCTATTTGCGCTATATCCCCTGGGCTTATGTCTTTAATGTCCCATTCGTCATAGCCTCTTTTCTTGAACTCTTCGACAACAAATTTTGCTGCCTTGCCTTCAGGGTTGTCATTTTTCTGAAGCTCAAAAATCACGCCCAGAGTCCTGTAAGGAATATTTTTTCCTGAATACGCAAGCTCTGACAGCATTGCTGCTTCTTCAGCTTTTGTAAAATCTTTATGATTGTGGTTTGGCTCGTGATGGTATAATGAACCGCTTATCAATTCTGTAATGAATCCCTTGACAACGCCTCTTGAGCCGTATTTTGCAACAAGCTCTTCATAATGCTTCAGGTAAAGCGCTAATGAAGGTGTTGATGCAAGATTGTAATCGCCTTTGTATTCTGCCATGTCTTTTGTGAATTTTTCAGCATTCTTCTGTATAACAGTCATATTAACAGCAAGAGTTCCTTCTATATCCATCATTAATGGAACATTATAGCCATACACTTCTTCAGGTGACGGGCACAGCTCATCATATTTTACATAAGAGAATTTTCTTTTTATGCCCCAGTCTTTTACCTCAAGTTCTCCGCTTTCTATAATCTGCCCGAAAGAATATCCTACTTTACTTATGTCAAATGTGGCATTATGCATTCTGAAAAAAATGCCTTTCTTTCTCATGGCTTCCACAGCTTTCTTATATCCATCTTTCAGGAATACACCATCGTAAAGCGATGTCGACTCCTGAAGTTTCTTTATCTTCTGTAGCATGTCTTCTGAAGCGTCAGGCGCGAAGTTGTGCGCATGGCGGTTATAGTCTGCCTTTATTACATCGCAGATTTGGGGAACCAGCTCTTCCAAAGGAAGCTCTTTCTTCTGCTCGGACGGCTTTGTATATTCATATACCATCCTAGTTTGAGGAAGCTTTGAATCTATGGTTGCAATGTCATACATTACATCCTTGAATCCGCAGCCTTCTTGTCCGGCTCCAGCTATCGCTGTTGCTATTGCTGTCAAGTATAGAGCGATTTTTCTAATCATATCTCATCTGAATGCCTATTTACTATTTAAATCTTTCCTTTTTGTAGTCTCTTGATAGTAGTTACAAATAGAAACATTTATATACAAGTTTTCGTTTGAAACGCTTATGACCTTATATAATATAGTGGCAAAAGAATTGTTAGAGCAAGAGATGAAACCGCATAATTTTTACAAAGCAGGCGATGTGCCTTCTTGCATACAGTTTTCATCGCTTCCATTCTCAAGGATATATCTAGTTTCAAGAAACAAAGAAACTGCACAGCATTGGGCTGGCGAATTAAATAAAGCTTTTCATAAAAATCTAGAAGTCCAGGAACTTTCAGGACTAGGCAAGTTTTGGTTTTATGTCAGAAGATATGGTCTTGGAAAAATATCTTTTGTTTTAGGCGAATCATTAGATTTAGATGATGGGAAAAACAAGATTTTTGCCAACATAGCATGGAGCCACGGAAAAATTTGCGATTATTCTTCGGATATATCAGACTTTTTTCTCAAAGAAGGTTCATTCTCTTTTGTTGCAGATGTGAAAAAATGATAGCTATTGTTTAACAAGACTGTTTATTAGTGATTCTTCATTCTTTTCCCTACTGTAAATAATAAGATATATAAATAAGCAATTTCATTCAATTTGTTCTCGGGTTGACAAGTGGGGGTTAGTTTATATTCAGATTGGGGTGGTAAAAAGTGGTGAGTATATTCAGTAACGACAGCGCTCTCCGTCGTAAAATGGCAGAGCTTGACAAGAGTTTGACAGGTTCTTTCAACAAAATCAAGAATGAATTCTCAGATCATTTGGAAGCCATCAATGAGAACACTAACGAGCTTCAGGCTCACTATGAATATCTTACGGAGTTGGACAATAAGATTGACAAGCTGAATGAGAAGCTGGAAGAAGTCCAGATGATGTTAAAACAATTAACAACACAATCTAAATTTGTTCTATCGAAACATGAGCAGAAAGTATTCCTCACCCTATATACATTAGGCGAGCAGGGCGCATTAAGCTGCGCAGACATTTCATCGCGCCTGAACACTACTGAGCTAAGCGTCAAGAATGCTCTCACTTCCATAATGAAAAAGGGCATTCCAATAATAGAAGAGAAGATTGATGACAGGATATTCTACAAGCTGACGAAAGAGTTCAGGATATCGCAGGCCAAAGAGCATATCGTCAAGATTGATGAAGAATTATTGCAGGAAGTCTGCTAATATTTCTACTAAAACTTTTAATTTTTTAATTGCTTGTTAGCCTTACATAAAAGTAGCAACTAAC
>CAIVOO010000016.1 GCA_903907555.1 uncultured archaeon
ATAAGTGCTTATAAATTGTCTTGCTGTATTTGTTTTTTCTTCTCTGTATTCTATTAATTTATTTGGGTTTTGTCTTGCCCATTCAAAAGCTTTTTCTCTAACTTTTTCATAATCATTCTCATCTTGAGTCCAACCTTCTTTTTCAATAATCAATTTATATAAAAGCCTTCCTTCACTCATAAAAAGGTCACTATGTTTTTCATTTGCCGTTTTGCTTTCTTTAGGATATAAATTTTTTAAAATAAATGTAACTTCATCATCAAGATTACGAAACTTGTTTACTAAAGCTTTGATTTTTTGATTTAATTCTTGATTACCATAATCCTGTATGTGTATTGTTCCAACATGAATATAACCATAGAAATGTCCATGCCCGACATCTATATCCGGTCCTATTCCGGGCCTAGCAGGAAATGGTTTGTCTGAGATTTCTTTGTACTCTTGAATCGCTTGTTTACCATATTTTTTCTGCCAGCATTCATAAGAAGCAAGTTTTTTCTCTAAACCAATAAAATAAGATAAAAGAGAGTCATCTTTTAGTTCTCTTAAAACTTTTTGTATTTTTCTTTTTTCTGGGTCAATTTTATCTTCCCATTCACTATGTTCCTTAAAGTAACGTTTTTGGTTCACTAAGTCTGGCTTTGGTTCGTCTTTTGGTTCATGTATTTCATAAAGAAAATGAACTCTTTCTATAAAAGGATAAAATAAAGAACTATTTTTACATTGATTAATTACATCCTTAGCTTCTTCTTCACTAAGTTCAAAAGTTTCTACTAATTCGCTAACTTTTTCTCCCAAATCCTCACATGTAGTTTGTTCTTTCATATTCACTACTTAATAATGGCTATAACTATTTAAGGTTTTCCATTATAAAACTCCCTACTTACGATTATAAAAATAAATTAAAGAAAAAATCAGATGTTTTTTCCACTAAATAATCATAGATTATTCTAAAGGATTATTTCTCCACCACATCATTCAGCTTCTTCACAATCAATGCTATTGCCTTGTCGTTCAGTCCGTGCGCCTTGAATCCCTGCTCTATTGTTTCCATCTGCGCGCAAGGGCAGCCTACGCAGTGAAAGTTGTACTCTGCCAGAATCTGCATTGCTTTAGGGCTTGAGCATATTGCCTGCCCTATTGTTGTTTTCTTGGTTATTTTCATTTTATCACCATCATTCCTTTTCTTATTCTTATATTATTTATCGCCTGCTTCTGCAGTTCGTCAGGTATTCTTTCGAATGTCTGGTCTATTATTGAATAATTCACTCTTCCTTTTGTTGCAGAGCGCAAGTCAGAGCCTAGCCCGAACATTTCAGCAACAGGCATTCTTGCCTGCAATGATACTTCGTCAGCCTCGTGGCTCACTCCTATTGGATGCCCGCGCCTGTTCAAGATTATCTTTGTCAGCTCGCCTATGTATTCGACTTTGCTGTTTATTTGTATAGTCTGCACAGGCTCAAGCAGGCATGGCTTGGAAAGCTCTACAGCGCTTCTTATGCCATCTTTTACCGCACTTATTATCTGTGAAGAGCCTTCGCGCTTTACATCATCAAACTTCGCATCTTCGATATGGACTTTTATTCCTGTGCAAGGCTCTTTTGCAGAACTTCCGTACATCATCGCGAGCTCGAATGATTCTTCAATCAAGTCAAGTGCTTCTCTGTCTTTTATTCCGCCAGGAGTCATGTCAATCAGGATGTTCCCATTGAAAATTTCAACAACATGCTTTGATTCTGTGGGATTCATTCCGTATTTTTCAAGAATTGTGAAATATCCAGAATCTTTTTTTGCAAGCTTTTTGTTTACAATCTCCCTTTTTCGCATAGCATCTGCAAGCGTCTTCTCAACAGGAGCTGTTTTTATTAAAAATACATTATGTTTGTTCGGAGAAACTCCGTCAACAGGATGTGATGAAGAACTTATTGTTTCCCTGTACACAACTATCGGCTCGCTTGAGCTTACTTCAACACCTTTTTCATCCCTTATCCTGCCTTCTGCAATTTCAAGATGAAGCTCGCCCATTCCCTGAATAAGATTTTCGCCAGTCTCTTCATTGATTTCAATCTTGAGAGTAGGATCCTCTTTTTGCAGTTCCTTAAGCGCGTGGATAAGTTTCGGAAGCTCGGAAGCCCTTTTAGGCTCAATCGCTTTTGTGATTACAGGCTCAAACAAGTATGAAATCTGCTCAAAAGACTCAATAGGAGAAGACGAAAGTGTTTCTCCTGGAATTGCGTTCTTAACCCCGACAATCCCTATTATGTTTCCAGCGCTTGCAGAATCAATCTGTTCTCTTCTTGCGCCATTGTACACAGAAAGCTGAAATACTTTTGAATAATTCTTGCCGATACTTCTGTAAACAGAATCGCCGTACTTTATGCTTCCTGAAAATATTCTTCCTGCGCACACCTCTCCTGCGTGAGGATCAACAACAATTTTTGTGATTACAAAAGAGAACTGCCCGTCAGGGTCGCATTTTCTTATAGCTTTCCCTTCTTCGCTTTCCAAATCACCGTGCCAGATTTTCGGAATCCTGTAGCCCTGCGCTTCAACAGGGCTTGGAAGTTTTTTTGCAACAATCTCTAGAACGACCTTGTGCAGCGGAGCTTTTTTTGAAAATTCTTTTACAGCTTCGCTGTCCTCTTTTTCATATGCTTCTAAAATCTCGTTAAAAGAGACGCCTGTTTTGTTGATGTATGATGCTGAAAGCGCCCATTTGTCCCTTGCAGAGCCGAAAGCCGCGCTTCCGTCAGCGAAATTGACAAGCCATTTTTCTTTATACTCTTCCTCTGCAATGGCAGATATTAATTTGTTAAGCTGAGATATTATTTTCGCAAACCTTTCCTGTATTTGCTGGTGGTTAAGCTTAAGCTCCTTCACCAGCCTGTCAACCTTGTTGATGAATAGGACAGGTTTTACTCGCTCTTTGAGCGCCTGCCGTAAAACTGTTTCAGTCTGGGGCATAACGCCCTCGATTGCGCACACCAGAACTATAGTTCCGTCGATGGCTCGCATTGCCCTTGTGACGTCCCCGCCAAAATCAATGTGTCCTGGAGTGTCAATCAGATTAATAAGAAATTCTTCACCTTGGAATTCTTGCACCATTGATACGTTCGCTGCGTCAATAGTGATTCCTCTTAGCTGCTCGTCCTTATGAAAATCAAGAACACAGGCTTTTCCAGCAAGTTCTTCCGACATCATGCCGGCGCCTGCCAACAAATTATCTGAAAAGGTTGTCTTGCCGTGGTCGATATGCGCGCTAGTGCAGATGTTCCTGATGTGGTCCTGCTTCCTCATGAGGCGCAGGACCTTATCGACCATCCTTTCAGTCAAGATTTACCACACCTACTTCCCTTTTCTGTAAAGCAACCCCTCATCTACTCTGGTGTATGGATACAGTTCATTTTCTTTAAACCATATCTTGATTTCCCTCACACCATTTTCTCTTGAATCAGATGCGTGTATCAGATTCTGTATCGGCCTCTTTGAAGAATCTGCCAAAGCATACGAATCCATAGAATAGTCTCCTCTTATTGTTCCAGGAGCTGCTGTGCTTGGCGCTGTCGAGCCGACAATCACTCTTACCTTATCGATAGCCCCGTGCCCTTCGATGCACAATGCCACTGACGGTGACATTGAGATGAAGTCCATAAGCTGCTGCCTTATTCTTTTTCCAATCGTAAGTTCGTCTTCAGCAACCTTGATTCCCTTTGCTTCGTAAGATTTCTTTGTCTTTGCACCGACACTCTTCAGCCATTCTGCATCGTCTGCATAATGCTTTCCAGCAGTCTCCTTGTCAGCGTTTACCATCTTCATTCCGATGATTTTCAATCCTGTTTTTTCAAAACGGGATATTATGTCTCCGACAAGAGCCCGCTGTACTGCATCAGGCTTAAGCAAAACCAGTGTTCGCTCGATCATTTTACTTCTCCTCTACTTTCTTTCCCTTCCACTTCTTGGCTTCCAAAGTCCATCTTGTTGTTCTAGGAATCCTTTCAAGCTTCAAGGTGTTCTTCTCGCACTTGCTTCCGCAGAAGTAGAATACCCTTCCATCTTTCTTCGCGTAAAGCTTTCCTGTCCCTTTCGGAATTTCAATTCCGCAAAAACTGCATTTGACCATTATGACCACCTGTTTATTTTCTTCCGCTTCCCTTTGTCAGAGGCCTTGCTTCGATTTCAGTCTCTCTAAGCATCAATATGTCGCCTAATTTGACTGGACCTTTGCAATTTCTTCTGAGAGTTTTATTAGCATCTCGTCCTGCAAGAACTTTGCACCTGACTTGGATGGCTTCTCCTCTCATTCCGGTTACTCCGACAACTTCCTCGACTCTCGCAGGCACTGCATCGCTCCATACCCTAGTTCCAGTCTCCTGCCTTGGAGGAGAACCGCCCTTGGGCACTTCCTGCTTTCCCTTGTCGTCTGTTGGTTTAGTATAATCCTTTATCTTGTTTGAACCCATTTTGAATCACTTATTTCGCAAGCTCTAGCAAGCTCTTTGCAACTTCCTTGATTGCCGCCTTTGCCTCTCCTTCCTGCACAACTGCAACTGCTGTTGTCGGGACTCCGATGCCTGCTGATGCGCCAAGCTCTTCCCTGCTCGGAACCTGCACGAACGGAATGTTCTTCTCCTTGCACAAAATCGGGATGTGCATCACAATTTCAGGAGGCGAAACATCCTTTGCAACAAGAACAAGCTTTGCTGTTCCCTTCTCAATCGCCTTTGTAACTTCATTTGTTCCTTTCTTCAACTTTCCGCTTGACCTTGCAACTTCAACTGCCTCAAGCGCTTTTTCAATTAATTCTTTTGTTACTTCCATGTTTTACCACCTTTATTTTAAGAGGACAGAAATTCCTCCTCATTCGGGCTTTCGCCGTCATCAATCATTGGTTGAGTATGAAAGAAAGGTGGATGTTTATAAAGGTTATGGGTAAAACTTGTCAAGAATAAGATTTTCTGTTGTATAACGGGCGTAGCCTGTTATGCTCAGAAGACCAGTATTATTTGTCTAATTTGGTCTTCTGTTGTCCTAAACTAGACAGCACGAATTTATATATTCCTGACTTTATAATTATGTTATAGAAAACATTATATATCTTACCTTTCTTACAAGTAAGAAAGGTGATATTATGCTTGTAGAAATGAGAACCGTGACTATAACAGAAAAAGGACAGATTGTTGTTCCGAAGGAAATCAGGAAGATAAATGGCTTCAAGAATGGCGAGAAGCTTGCAATACTTGCTTTTGATGACCATCTGGAGATAAGGCCGATAAAGCAGGTAAGCGCCAAGATGGCAGCTGCTTTTGCAAGCGAGAAGACATTGTCGAAGGATTGGCTGAGCAAAGAGGATGAGAAGGCATGGAAAAAATTGTGAAGGGAGATATTGTTGTACTGCCTTTTCCTTTTTCAGACCTTAGTTCTGCAAAGAGACGGCCTGCTCTAGTTCTCGCAGATTTGCAAGGCGATGATGTAATCCTTTGCCAGATAACAAGCGTAGAACGATTTGATGATTATTCTATTGAATTAGATGATATCGATTTTAGGGATGGAAGCTTGAACTCTACAAGTATGATAAGGCCAAACAGGATTTTTACTGCAGACAGTTCTATTGTCTCTTACAAAGCAGGCGCGCTTAAGAGAAATAAAGTGGAAGAGATTGTTGAAACTGTCTGTGATATTATAAGATGCTAGTTAAATTTTTAAATATCATAAGATATTGATTGTTATATGCTTCGCTTATCTCTTGTCGGCCCAGGAAATGTAGACTTTCACTTCTATGAATTACTTGGAATGCCTTGGCAGAAATATGAAAAGCACATAACAGAAATCGCAAAAGTTCTTGCTGATAAGAAGATTGAGCTTGTGCTTGCGCCTGACAAGGGAGTTTCATTTGATATTGCAAAAAAATTCAAGATAGCTGGCGGAAAAAAGGTTGTAGGAGCTGTTCCTTATGATGACAAGGACTTTGGAATCAGGCATTTGCATGATTACATAACTTCTGAAATTCATGGCAAGAAAGTTTTTGACGAATTCATCAATACGAAGGATTGGTATCGGCAAAATCTCACATTAACAATCTATGGCGATGCTGTCTTATACCTCGGCACAAGCTTAGGTTCAATAGGCGAGCTGGCTTTCGGATTTTATCTCTATAAATTATTCCTTGGCAAGAAGAAAGGAGTTAAAACACAAAAGCTTAGCAAGGAAATCCGCGCAGGAAAGAAATTTCCCTTATCAGTCATTGTTTACAAGCCATTCGTAAAAGGAAAGCTGTCAAAAGAGATAGAATCTTACATAAAATCCTTGAAAGGCAGAATATACTATGTAAAAAATCCGGATGAATTAAAAAAAGTTCTAAGAAAATTCAACTAATCTTCCTTCTTAAGTTTCTTTATCATTATCCAAACAATTATCAGCGCAACAATTTCTAATCCAAATATAAGCAGGAAATTCTTGTTTTTTGCTTGCTTTGTCTCAACAGCAACTTCTGTGACTTTTTTCTGTTCTTGGACTGTCACATTCTCTTGAGCTTCAACTTGCGGCTCGAATCTGCAGTCGCTCGGGCAGTTCACATAGTTTTCATAGGTTTCGCAGATTCTGTTGTTATTGCATTCTGATATATTTTCATATCCAGCCCTTAACGTGCTTGTCCTTGCAGGGCAGTCTGCATCCATATCGTAACAATCCGGATCGCATCTGTCGTCAGCAACCCTGTCGCAGTAGCCGTCCTCGCTTCCTGACATGCAGTCGCTGCTGCATGAAACATAATTCTCACCCTTCTCGCATATTCCATTGCTGTTGCAGAACAATCCCTTGATGTCCTTTTCAAAAAGCTGGCTGTTATCTTTGTACAATACGAGCGAGTAGCCCTCGTTGCTGCATGGAAGTTTTACAGACTGCACTGTTGCAGAATCATCAATTACAGGATGCGCCGATATCAGGAACGAAACAGGCAAGCCGAATGTAGTTATTGCCTTTCCATTAACATCAAATATCTTGAGCTGGTAAGGGGATTCTGCAATGCTCCTGTCTTGCACACCCTCAAATGCCCTGGTCTTGATTAATTCAACAGAATTGTTCTTGTAGATTATGAAGCTGTACTCGCAGATTGGTTCTGCAAGAGCTGAAGCTGAAAGGATTGCCAATACAAATAATATCAGGATTGCTTTATTGTATTGCATTGTATCCTCCTGTCTTGTCATAGCCGCATTCGTATCCGCCTGTCGGGCCCATTACACTGTATTTAACATCGCCTTCGCACACATTTTTCAAATATGTCTGGCTGTATTCCCTGTAAACCGGCGTGTTGCCGTCGCAGTCATTGCTTTCCTTGCAGTAGTCAGGGAATTTGTTTTTGCATTTTAACACAATTCCTTCAGTGTTCTCTCTTGAATATTCCTTGTAGCTGTATTCATCGCACAGCCAGTATGTGTGACCAAGCTCGTGGCTTGCAACGCTCGGGAAATCAATGTTGTCAAATCCTCTCGGCACAAAAACAATTTTATTGATGAAGAATGCATATCCCTGTCCAAATGTATCTGAAAATCCGACAGCCCTGTCGTAATCAGCCCCTATCGCATCTGAGTAGCTGTCTGCGCAGTTTTTCATCTTAAGATGGGTCAGGAATCCTGTGTGGTCATTTCTTATGTTTGCCACATCGCAGTTTTTCTTCACGTAATCTATTGGCACATAAATTATCCCAAAATTTTTCTCTTTGAACAGGCTTATGTCCTGGAAGAAATCTGCGCGCTGTTTTGCCAGGTTCTCAAACAATGCCTGGTCGTCAAGCCAGTTGTCGACAGGCACGAACATAAGCGTGAAGTCGCAGCTCCTGTCAACTATGCAGTTTTTCTTTGAGGTTGTCTTCAAAACATTGAATCCGCAGCTTGTATCTGATATTTCTGTTTCGTAATCTTGATTATTAATAGTGTAGCTGAGCTTGTTGCCTAATTTTTCTGCATAAACAAATTTTGTCTTGCCAAAAACATTCTTGCTGTCACCATACCACACAACATATTTTTCATCGTCAAGTTTTTCAAACGTGACATTTCCTAGCAGAGGGACAATGGCAGTTGTTTGAAGCCTATCGACGCAGGACTTTTCCTCACAGCATATTTTTGAGTTGTCTGAAGAAACAGGGTTCTTGCAGCATTCGGAGCATTTAACTCCTACATCCTGGCATCTCTGGGCGTAAACATTTAATGCAAGCAGTACAATAATCAGAGCGAATATCAACTTCTTCATATGATCAGCTCCGTTGCAAACTGGAATTCATGGTTGTCCTGCTTCAAAACCCACAGCTGAGTCGCGAAATCATCGGAAACATGAGGATAGATTGTGAACTTGTCAGTTTTGTACTCATCTTTAGGATTTTTGTAAATCACTTCAACATCGCTTGTGCCGACTTTCTTCAATTTTTTCAGGCCGTCAATTTCTAATTGTGTCTTATGAACTTGCGAGATTATGCCTTCTGAAAGTGAAAGCGCTTTTCCTAATGCGAAATTGCTTATGTAGCTGAAAGATTTGATTTCTGTTTTCCTGTTTCCTTTGGTGAAAGCCACATCGTAATCGACGTTAAATTGCACAGAATCTGTTCCGACAGTTGCTTTTATTTGAGGCTTGCCTGCGTTGACCACTATGCCTCTTTGTTTGTAGGCTGAAAAATCATTTAGGCAGTATTCGAAATTGTCATTCAGGTACCTTTCAAGCCTTGCTTCAATGTCTGCTGCCTGAGGAAGCGCTGTCTTATGGTCCTTGTATTCGAGAACAAGCTTCCTGTTTTCAGAATACGCCAAAGTCTGGTCGCTTGGGTAAAGATATCCTCCGTTCTTCCCGATAATTGCAAGGGCTTCATCCGCAGTTCCCTGTAGGCAGCTTGTTACATATTGATTAATTTCAGAATCGACAGGGAACTCTGGTGCAAAGAAAGAGCTTATCTCCTGCGAATAGAATGCAAGCGCTGTTGCACCAAGCATAAGAATTCCAATTATGATGAATATTGTTATC
>CAIVOO010000017.1 GCA_903907555.1 uncultured archaeon
CTGCAGAGGGTTGCGATAGCAGCCACAGTCTTGAAGGATGCAAACGTCTATTTCTTTGACGAGCCGACATCCTATCTTGACATAAAGCAAAGAATCAAGGTTTCGCAGTTCATCAAGTCGCTGGCTAACCAAGACACTGCTGTGATGGTTGTAGAGCACGACTTGATAATCATGGATTATCTTACTGACTTAGTGCACATAATTTATGGAAAAGAAGGAGGCTATGGAATTGTAAGCCTTCCAAGAACCACAAGAGTTGGAATAAATGTTTATCTCGACGGCTACATCAAGGAAGAGAATGTCAGGTTCAGGGACTACCCTATACGCTTCCTTGCGAAAGAGCCTGTCAAGATTGAAAAAAGCTATGAGCTGACTTCCTGGACAGAGCTGAAGAAGAAATTAGGAAAATTTTCTTTGGACGCAAAGCCAGGCTCGATAATGAAAACAGAGGTTGTTGGAATTTTGGGAGAGAATGGAATAGGAAAGACGACTTTTGTGAAAATACTGGCAGGAGTGCATTCTCCAGACTCTGGCGAGATTGGAATGAAAGTCCGCGTTTCATACAAGCCTCAATACATCAACACAGATTCTGACGAGCTTGTGATGACTGTGCTTCGCGATGCTATAGCGCATTATGATGTTTTATTGATAAGACCTCTTGACTTGCAGCCATTGTTCACGAAAAAGCTTAACGAGCTTAGCGGCGGAGAATTGCAGAGAGTTTCTGTCGCTGCTGCGCTGTCGAAAGAAGCAGACTTGTTTTTGTTGGACGAGCCGTCAGCTTATTTGGATGTTGAGCAGAGATTGATAGTTTCAAAAGTCATTAGAGAAATAATGGAGCACAAGAACACAGCCTGCCTGGTTGTTGACCATGATTTACTATTTTTAGATTATCTTTCTGACAGGCTGATGGTATTCTCTGGAGCGCCTGCTATTTCAGGAATTGAAAAAGGGCCCTACACAATGAAAGAAGGAATGAACTTATTCCTGACAGACATCGACATAACAATGAGGCGAGACATAGAAAGCAAGAGACCAAGGATTAACAAGCCAGGCTCGCAGAAGGATACTGAACAGAAAGACAGTAATACAAGGTATTATACTTAAATTCTCTTTAGCGTCTCAAACAAATAAGAGCGGTACCAGCTGATGTACACCAAAAGTATTGCGCCTATAATCCAATAAGTGAATATTCCTAGATACACATGAGTGTAAATCATGTAAATTATCAGGAATAACAGCGAGCTAATCAAAAAATGCGGCAGGAGCCTATGGAACTTTGTAAAGAATGTCTTTATTGCTAAAACTCCTGAATAAAAAACTTTCTGGCTCTTTGCAAAGAAGGCATAAGCCATCGCGCTGATTACTGAAAATAGCAGGATGAAGAATATGAAGAAGAATCTCGGATACACTGTAGTCAATCCTGCAAGTGCCATGATTATTGTTATCGCAAGCCAGATGAAAACCAGCCCGTAAAGCTTGAAGAAGTTTTTTACAGAAAGCTTAATCTTTTGAAAGTCAGAGTATTCCAGCCATACGGAAAATGAATAAGCAGCAACAACAATCAGTATTGAAATTGTCCCGCTGATTATTATGTAGAAAAACAGTGATTTAAGCGATGTAAGGAATATCTGCATTTCCGGAGGCGACATCTTGGAAACATCAAGAGCCCCTGGAAGCTTTAGATGATAAGGCACATAATCCCAGCCAATCCATGAGACAAGCTTCCAAAGCCCGAATACAAAAGATATGAGTATTACGTCGATAAGCAGATGCTTAAGTATCCTTAGCTTGAAGCTTGATTTGAAAGAATTAAATGAATTAGTAAGAAATTTTTTCATCTTTATTATGGCAGTGTCGCTATCTTAGGCTCTCCAGTCTGCCCTGGCGTGTTTGTTTTTTGTTTTGCCTTCTCAGCCTCTGTTGCTCCTAGAGTTGCTTCAGTTGTGCATGGTCCAGAATCCCAAGGAGATGACGGGCAGCCCCACTGGCTTGAATCAAGCGTGCTCACTTCAGAATCTATCTGAGATATCTCCTTGCAGTACATGTCCCCGTCAACCATGTCGAAGTATTCTGACATTGCGTCGCCATTAAAGCAGTTGCTCACTCCTTCAACAAATTCTACGCAAAGGTATTTGTAATCAGGGCTTCTCGACTGGAATGACATAGTCTTCCTTCCGAAAGGCAGGTTCTGCTCTCCAGGCACCACGCCGTAATACCAAGCCTCTGTCGGGCGGATTGAGTTGGCCACCAAAGGATAAGGCTTTCCGCCTTCTTTCTTTGCATAATAAGCCACTGAAAGGTTTGTGCCAGGATTACAGGATGTCAGGCTTGGCTTAAGCACTATTGTAAACTTGTAAATGTAAGAATTCAATATCTGTTTTGAATCATTAATCTCGCTAAGGGAATAATTGTAAACCTGAATCTTCTGCCCGAGGAACTCGAAAGCCCCATCTCCTGTCGGAGACATAAGCAAATCCCCAGTAGCCTGGCTGCTTACAGGCAGGGTGCACATTGCTTGGGCAATTCCTTCAGCCCCGTACATCCAAGACATCAGAGGATGATTCCTCACCACATTCTCCCTCCATTCGGCAGCAATCTCCCCAGATGTTCCGCCAAAAAATGAATTTATGGCAGGATATCCGCTTGTTGCTGAAACAAGCATTGA
Source organism: uncultured archaeon (assembly GCA_903907555.1). GTDB lineage: Archaea > Nanobdellota > Nanobdellia > Woesearchaeales > CAIVOO01 > CAIVOO01. The sequence goes on from CAIVOO010000017.1 coordinate 2,669, forward strand.
AAGCGTTGAGCCGAACCAGACCATGCCTTGAGCGAACTGGTTTTTCTGCATCACTGCGTAAGACCACTCCTTTGCAGCTTCGGACATTGTCTGAAGCCCTTGATCTGTGTAAGTTCCAGCTTCGCAGCCATTGCCATTGCTACAGCCGCCGCTTCCAACACCGCATACTACAACAGTAGAGCCCATCTGCCTCAAGCTGCCGTTGCATGTGACATCCGCGCCGCCAGTAGCTGGATCTGCTTTGAAAATATAATGAGCATCAACATTACTGCATCCGTCTTTCTTATTGCAATTCGGATTGCCATCTGATTTCATATAATTATATGTAGCTTTAAGCCTGCAAGAAGGGTCTATACATCCTCCCATCACATCATAAGATTTGTCATCCTTAACACATAACTCACCATTGCCAGCGCTGAATCCAGCATTGTCACCGCCGCATTTGAATTTATCAGCTTGCGGATTACCATTATATTCACTTTTTAATTTCTTACAGTCATCTGAACTAATACCTTGACCAGCACAATTATAAAATACATTAGAAGCAGAATCAGAACCTTTCTCGCTCTTCTTGGCAGACTTAGCAGCAAACCCTACAACATCACCTTTTGTTTCAGTAATAGAGTCCTCCTTTTTTTCGACGCTGTAAACATTATCATCCTTATCTACGCACATCTTCCCAGCGCCGTCATTGAAGCATCGCACTTGTAATGAACCTGCGGCGGTTTGCTTCGGTTTGCCTTTCTCATATTCCATCTTCTTCAATTCGCCTTTGTCATTAAAGTATTCTGTGCACTTGCTGCCACCGCAATTTTCAGGAGGTGGAGCAGTAGTGCCTCCGGAAGTGGCTTTGGCTGTTAAAGGCACTAAAGGTATTGCCGCTCCTGTATCACCACTCTTCAAAGCTGTTGCTAAACTTGCACCTGAAATCACAGTATTATCAGCTTGATTCTTAGCATAAGATTGGATTGAGCCATCACTGAGTCCTGCAATAATATCACTTTTATATGGCTCTAAAGCAGCATTACATTTAGAATCTGCTACACATTTGGGCCAGCCAGCATAAGTATCACCGCCGAATTGATTATCCGCGCCGGAAGCACCCACAGATATGCCATTATCCTGCATTATAAGCTGAATAACAGCAGTTTTGCTTTCTGTACATCCATCCCCGAAACAAGAGTATCCGCCACTAGTTTTAGGGAACATTACAATATCATATTGTTGTGACAAAGGAGGATTTTTTTCTGTAGCTATGCCTTGAGATGCTAAAAAAGCAGTTTGAGATCCTGAAACATCACCTTCTTGAATATAAGCAGTAGCAATATCATTCATTAGCACTTTATTAGCTGGATTGTTTTTTACGCAATCAGGAACTTGCTTGCACACATCAACATACTTAACAAAATTTGCATCATAACTGTTTGAAAATTGAACTCCTGCAGCGCCTTCAATTAATTTTCCTTCAACAGTTGCTTCAGAAAATGCAGCCTGTGCTTCATAAGCAGCAATATCTGCATCTATATTCTGAGGGCATTTGCCGCTGCATCTGAAAGTTCCATCAAGCATTTGTGACAAAGCAAACTTTTCATATGTTAATGTTTTCACCGTATTCCCAAATTGATCTTTTGTTTCAGTTAATATGCCAGTAGTGCATGAAAAACCTTTAAGACTATCATTTTTAGCACAGGATGAAGATGGACTGGTTGTCACCGCTGCCTGAACCATCACCTGCATCGCAAGCAGCAATATTATGATGATGATTATCTTCTTCATCTTAGACACCTGTTGTAACAACAGGCTTCGCTGTCGTCTCATTTCCGCCTGTCTTGCCTGTTTCGTTTAACGGCTCAAGTGCTTGAGGGCACCTGTTTGGTATTGAGTCAGGATCGAACTGCTTCCATATTCCTGGGCAGCTGCCGCTGGCAAAGCCTTCCATTGATATTCCCAGTGTGCATAACGCCTGGAACCACATCTGGGCTCCTTCGATGAACATGCAGGTTCTGCATAATGCGTAACCTGGAAGTTTTATGCCGAAATCGCAGACTACAGTGCATACAGCTTTCATTCCTAACAATATAAGCCCCAAACCACCTTTTGCAAAGTTTGCCAGGCCATCAATCAATTGCCCAAGCTTTGAAAGTATCGCAGAGAATGGGAACAAATTCCACAGCTGTCCGAAGAAGAATGCGCACTGCTGGTATCCGAACTGGCTGGTGCACTGCTTTATTGTAGTTGTGTCTTTGGTATCCTTGAGGCATATTATGTATTCGCAATAGATTGACCTTAATTTCTGAAGGTTTGTTATAATAGCTGGAAGGCAAAGCTTTGCCATCGCAGCAACTATGTTATTGTTCGGGTCTGCAAATGCTTGTATTCCATATCCACTGCCTAAAGCATCCTGCACTTTCTCATATCCGTAAAGGTTTGGATGGTCGACTGAGAACTTTTTTTGGCTATCAATAGCTTCTTTTCCAAGAGTTCCTATGCCGTTGTCCACGCCGTTAAATAACATGCCGAACAAGCCGTTGCTGCAGCTGATGTATCCGCATATTTTGTAGTACCATTGTGTGAATGCTGATGAAGTTCCTTTATTCGTGGCATCAGCCAGTGCCTGGCTCATTGTTTGCGGTCCGCAAGCAGCCTCTCCAGCAGGAACCGTGCAGGGCGCTGCAACTGCAGCAGCCATAATCATGTATCCATTATATACTGTGTAAAATATTCCGATAGTGCTGCATATCAATGTCAGGTAATGCACTATCATGTTAAGTGTGTCAAGCGCCTCCATGCTCACAAATGTGTTTTTCTGAAGCTTCTTTATCATCTCAGGCACTTGGGCAGGATATTCGCCCAATGGATTGTTCTTGAAAGCTATTGATACGTTAACCCAGTCCTCTTCAGGCTGGAGCATTTTTCTTCCGTCAGCAGCTTCTGTAACAAATAAACATCTAAATGTAATGTTATCAACTTCTGGAGCGCCTCCAGAGCTTATGACAAATGTCATGAAAGCATTATTTTCCTGCTGGGCTTTCTCTCCTGATGCGCCTTCAACAATCAGGTAGCTTCTTCTTACGAATTCTGAGAAATATGTTGTTCCTGTTTCATTCTCGCCGTCTTCGCAGCGCGGGTTTGTGAATTTTAATGGGACTGCCGAGCCTTTTGGAGTCAGCTTCACAGGGAACGCAACAGGAAATCCGTCAGTAAGGTCTGCAAGTATCTGCTTGTCAACCCAAGCAGGAGACTGCTGGCCGAAAGACACATCGAAATTATTTGCTGAAATGTTTTTTGCTGCCTGGCGCACTGTAATCTCGTCTTCAGGAGTGAAATGCCATCTTCCGTCAAGAGCATCAATCCATGTTATCGAGAATTTCGATACTTTTTGCACTTTGTTGTTTCCAGCAACATCCGACAGGTTGAATGGTACTGATAGTTTAGGATTTTTTTTATCGTAAATCAATGGAGTAGGTATTTCCCACGTGCATGCCCACAGTGTTTGCAAATCAGTAGGCGAACTTCCAAGAGTTTCATTTAATATGCATCCGCTAACCTGCAATGTCTGGTTTGCGCCGATTAATCCTTCAAGATTTGCATACAACAAAGGAGTTTGAACATCATCAGCAACAACAGCCACGTTGTCATAGACATAAGCTGTTATTTTCAGCTGGTCGCCTTCAGTGACATAATTATGCCCGCCGTCGCCAGCCTGCATTACGACTCTGCTTATGTTCGGCTGGATTAAATCTGCATAAATAGTCCATCCAGTGCTCTGGAATGTGTTTCCTGCGATATCCTTTCCAGAAATATCTATTGAAAGCATAGGCCCGCCAGCATAGCTCAAATTCTTCCACGTGCATTGCGTGCTGCTGCATTCGCCTTTAACCTCTCCTGAAACTGTTTCATTGGTTTTAGGATCAATTCCTGTAACACCAGGCATCTTCGCAGTTGCCTCAGCAACTCCTGAGCCTGCCTCTTCGAATGCCACAGTTAAAGTATTATCTTTTGGGCCGAAGTATGAATTAGTGAGATAAATCTTATTAGACGCAACAGAAGTAACTTTCGGGGCTGTATTGTCCAAAGTAAGTGTTAATGTTGCTGATGATGTCGTAACAGCGCCTGCTGCATCAGAAACATTGACATAAATGATTTTAGCGTCAGCTGCTTTTGATAAAAATGATGCTGTGCAATTGTAATTAGTCCTGTTGTCTCCTGTGATGAAAATTCTCTGGCAGTTCATCTTTGCAGGAGGAATATTAATTGATGATGCATCAAGAATCGCCTGGCTGAATGGCGCAATGCCCTGCGTCACAATCAAAGAGGCAGTTATTGTCATCCCAGAATCTGTAACAAAGCTGGGAGTTTTTTCGTTTGTATCAGTCAATGTCAGCGCTGAAATAGAAGGCCCTGTCCTGCTGATTGTTATCGGATAGCAGCTTGAATCAAGAGTGTCCTCGTTTCCGACAGAATCGACAGCTGATATGCATAATGATGTATTGCCTTCAGCAATCGCTGCCAAAGGAACAGAAGCTGTACTTTTGTAGCTGCAGGTTCCTGATTTATTAACATCAACAGACAATAGCTCTGCCCTGCTTGTCTTGTCATAGAACTTTATAGATTTTATACCAGAGCAGTATCCGCTCCTGTCGCCTTGAACAGAAAGCTCTGTGATTTCATAGCCTACATTCAGGCTGCTTGCGCTTGTAAGCGAAGGCAGTGTGGTTGTGATTGTTGCTGTTGGAAATCTTGCGTCAACAACAGCATTTGCAATTTGAAGCTTGCAGAATTCTGCGCTTGAGCAGGCAGGGTCGTTCAATGTGACAGCATACTGCCCCCTTGCCCCCATCCCTGCACCGAAATATCCTGGCGGATAATCAGCAGAATCCTTCATGGTGCATGTGTAAGTATTAACACCAGAAGAATTTGTGCATGTTGAGAAAGGATGATATTGTGAACCGTCATAAAGCCTTACTTTTGTGGCAAGAGAGGATGCATTGACTTCTTCAAAATAAACAGTGGCGCTGACATCCCAGAAATCCTGCGTGGCTTTCCTAACAAAAGGGATGCTGTCCTTGCCAGCCATCTTGTTTAACGAGATTATTTGTGGAGGGTTTACAGCGAATACTTGCGCAATGTAAAACGGCATGGTTACTATTAAGAAAGCCATGAAAATTGCCGCAAATCTCAAACACCTCATCTTCATATTTACCATTCCTCAGTTTATATATAAATGTTATGTCGTTACACTTACTACAGGCTCAATCTCATTCCTGTAAGCGCTTGACACATTCTGGCCCATGCTCATCTGCCCCATGTCAATAGCTGAAAGCTGATTCAGTTCCCATTGCTTGCCATCGAAAACACCCATCTTTGGAATCAGCTCAAAAGCATAGAATGTTATGCCCTTCGCTCCGTAAATCTTATTATCAAAAATGATTGGCTTGTTTGGGAACTGCGATGCGATTACTGACTCGAAATCAGCTGTCTGATTTGTTCCAGCCTTCAAAGCAACTCCCCTGACATTGCCCTCTGTAGGCACGCTTTCATCTTTATCTTCATATATTTTTTTCAAACCTTGGCTGAAATTTTCTGGGATTGCCGAAGGATCGTAAGTGAGCACTCTCTGTTCAGGCGGTATGTTAGGGGTTATCTCAAACATTGTCTGCCCTTCAAAGAATGTGTCCTTAAACTCTAGCTTGTCTAATTTAACAGGCTGATCCTCTACAACGAATGTTTTTTCAGGAACAACCACAGTCCCATTGTACATGAGATAAATATTTCCTGTGTAAACACCAGGGATTAGCTCCATCTCGATAACATCCTTGTCGCCAGTAAACTGTGCAAAAGCGAAGAAGTCATCTGCCATTTCAGAAGTCTTCTCTCGCACAAGCATTATTGTTGCTGATTCCTTTGCCTCAAGCTTCTTAGGAGTTGGAACAAACAGCCATTTTGCAGGCGTTAAGCCAATATCTCCAGTTCCATATACATTTGAAAGGTCTTTCACGAAAGATTTTTTCATGACAGTGATGTTGACTTTCTTTTTCTCCCATAATGGAATGATGATTTGTGCAGTTTTGCTCTTGTCTTTCGGAGCATCAAACTTGGCTGGATCTGCATAGTAGCCAGCTTTTTGCCCGTATATCACGCCACCCATGCAAGGCGGAAGCTTTGTCAATATCTCTCCAGAACTATTCGATACTCCGACAAAGCAGGAGTCGATGCATCCGTAGCTTACTAAAACATCCGCCACAGGCTGTCCTGTGTATGCATCAACAGTTCTTATGCTTATGTTGCCAGAAGTTTTCTGCTCTGGCGTGCATAAGAGAGACTGGTCGAATGTGGGAGCGAATGATTTGGCTTGGAAACTGGAGTTTATCACTTCAGTATCCCTGATGTTTTGCTCTATGGCAAAGAAAAGGAAATCTCCGTCAGGGTTTGCTGAATAATCAGAAACCATCACAAGCGTCGGGAATGACAAATCGTAATTAGTCGCGTATCTCTGCAGTCCTATCGGGATAACAATGTTCACGCCTATGAATTCTGGCTTGATAACCTGCCCGCATCCCCTGCATTTGTAGTTCGAATACATCCCAAACCAAGGATTGTATGAGAAGCTTGTCTTGAATATCTGATAGCTGTTTGTTGCCTGAGTCAATGAAGGCATCTGCGCAAGATTGTAAAATGCTTTCTTGAACGGGTCTGGATAATCCTTTACCATGTAGCTTCCTGTATTCTGGATTACAGTCAATGGAGTGTAAATAGAAAGCAGGCTTTTTATCCTGTCGTCAACATCATTCTTCATCCATATCTTGGGAGCTATGCCCCACTCAACATATGATTGCGGGGGAAGCTTTGTCGTGTCTATGTCCAATGAGTATGCAGAAAGCATATTGATTGTCTCTTTTTCCAAAAATTTGTAATTATCCTGAGCCCAGACAATTTCCTTGCCAAGCTCGAACATCATCTTGATGTGATTCTGCACTTGGGTGTTAAATGTGTTAAGCTGGAATTTGGATTCCCCAATTTTCAGTTCGAGAGGATAACTAAGAACAACCATCACATCCTCATCCCTGATGTAAGTCTTTGGGGAGATGGGGCCTAAGGGAGTGACAGACATCCCTTGATTTTTGAATGGTGTAAAATCATTTATGCACCTGTCAAGATCATTAATGATATACCTGTCTAGCTGCGATTCTACAGATGAATCTGCCGGAGGAAATGAAGCCCCGTCAGGCCTGTACAGCTCAGGCATCTCTGAACCGAATTGGCAGTTGCCAGAACACAAGTTATTGGATTTCATATGATACCAGTATGGAACTCTGTAAGATGAACCTGGAGCAAATGTTACAACATCAGAAGCAGTATTATCAACAGGATTAATCTTAAAAGAACGTTTAGTATAATTCGTGTCTTCAGGATTTGTTCCTATGTAGCCTCCGTGTTCAAGGATAAGCCTAAGCCCTCTCTGCGTAGATTCTTTCAGGCACTGCCCAACATACTCCTGAACAGGCTGGGCTGCAAGAGGGACTGATTCTGTGACAACCTTCAATTCTTCCAATGGCTGCATCTTTACCTGATTTTTTACATAGATAACCAATGCAGATGAGAATAAGAGAACAATGCCTATGATTATGAATATAGTAATCTGAGCTTTCCTCCCTCTTTTTTGCATATATGCCATGTTTACTCTTTTATATATAAATATTACTTCTTTTGCGCTGGCATCGAGCGTAGCCAGCCTCTCAACTTCGGCTTGCTGTCCGCAAGCCTCAGGTTATATCGCGAATCTTATTGCTTCTTACGCAAATAAGATGCCAGCGCAATTATGCCTGCAGGCAGGTGAGCCTGAAAAACTCTGAATTGATGTAGCCGCAAAGCGTTGTAGACTCCTGTTTTATGGATATCACCAGATAGCACAAATCGCGCTCGCTTCCGTCCTTGGTGTTGCAGTATATCACCTGGTCAACAGCGCTTGCATTTCCGATTTCGTCGACAATCTTTTGGGTTATTTTAAGGTTGGACTTGAAAAAATCATATCCTATGAAACCGCCGACAATAAGTGTTCCGAGCAGGAATATGATTGTTAAGCAAGCGAATATCTTGTCAGTAAGCCCGGGCTTCCTGTAAAGCAGGGCGTGCTTGAAAAAATAATCCTTTTCTGCCTTGAAATACCATATTGTAAGCCCGTTGATTACTATGACAAAAATCGATGTTAGAATCATGAAATGTTTAGTTGCCTGAAAAAGGTCTGTCTTGACATAAATCAGCGAAAGTATTGAATTAAGAATGCCGAAAGCAAACCACACAATGCCTAGGTAATAAGCCCATCTTCTCCTTCTCCACAATCCGTAAATAAGCGAAGCTGATGCAGTGAAAAGCGCCAGCAAAAGGAAGAATATTGCGTTTCCCTGAACCATCTTTCCAAGAACCACGACAATCGGAGCCTTAATCCCTACAACCATGTAGGCAAGATAAAATGAGCATAAAACTGCTAAATAAACCATGATAATTTTCAAGCCCAGCGGAATCTTGTAAGGAATCTTTTCTGCCTTGGCTGGAGTATAGTTATGAGAAATATGTCTGACTAGCTTCTTCAAATGCTCCCTCTTTTTAGCCATCGACCATATTAATAATAGTCTATTTATAAATATTACCCTTTAAAAATAACCCATAACATATATAAACAAACATCATAATTTTAGGCATATGCCAACACCATTTCCTAACGCAGACACATTTGTATGGAAAGACAAATTTATTGACAGATATTCCAAGCTCACAGACTTTGAAGAGTACAAAAAATATTCTTTGTGCTTCCCAAGAAAATCCATACGCGTAAACACGCTAAAGATTTCTGTTGAAGAACTAAAAGAAAGAATGTCAAAGAATTGGAAACTTGAGCAGGTTCCCTGGTGCAAGGAAGGATTCTGGATTTCTGGCGAAAGACGAGATATTGGAAATACAGTCGAGCACGTGCTTGGCTACATCTATGTGCAGGATGCTGCTTCCATGATTCCGCCGCTTGCATTGGATCCGCAGCCTGGGGAAGTTGTTCTTGACATCTGCGCAGCGCCTGGCTCCAAGACAACGCAGATTGCACAGTACATGGAAAATAAAGGAATAATTGTTGCCAATGATTTGACTCCAATCAGGCTTAAGGCGCTTGGCGTGAATGTACAGCGCCTGGGAATATCAAACACAATAATCACATTAATGCCTGGCTACAGGTTCAAGGATATGCTTTTCGATAAAATACTTGTTGACGCACCGTGCTCTGCTACAGGAACAATAAGGAAAAGCCCGAAGACAATCAACATGTGGAATCCTGACGCTGTCAGGAAATTGGCAGGCGAGCAGAAGCAGCTTGCCAGGACTGCATTCGGAATGCTGAAGCCTGGCGGAACAATGGTTTATTCGACGTGCACGCTCGAGCCTGAGGAGGATGAGGGAATTGTTGATTTCATTCTCAACGAATTTCCAAATGCAAAAGTTGAGAAGTTTGACTTGGACATCAAAAGAAGCGAATGCGTCACAGAATTCGAAGGGAAAAAATATAGCGATGAAGTTAAGAAATGCCTGCGAATCTGGCCGCAAGATAATGACACAGAGGGATTTTTTGTTGCAAAGATTAGAAAGACAGAATGATTCCATACAAAACTTACAAAATCGGACCGTACCACACTTCAGAAATCGAGATAAAAGATTTGCTGAAGGCGTGGATTGCAATTTCGATAGCCTTTGCAATCCTTCTCGGTGGATTTGCAAATCCTTTGCAATTCTCAATCGCAGTTTTGTTTTCAGGAATAACTGCAGGGCTTGGATTTGTGCTGCATGAGATGGCCCACAAGATAGTTGCGCAGCGCTACCGCTGCTTTGCAGAATTCCGAGCAAACAACATGATGCTTCTCGTAGCTGTTATCACATCATTTTTTGGAATCATCTTCGCAGCTCCAGGGGCAGTCGTTATCCTAGGGCATGTAGGCAAAAAGGAAAACGGGATTATTTCAATAGCAGGAATAGCGATGAATATATTATTAGCAATTCTGTTCTTTGCATTAATGTTCATATCCCCTAATGATATTTTAAGATATGGGTTTATGATAAATGCTTGGCTGGGATTGTTCAATCTGATACCTTTAGGCAACTTTGATGGCACAAAAGTCCTGATGTGGAATAAAATAGTTTATGGAATTGCTGTAGCATTATCACTTGCACTGGTGTTTCTCAGCTTCCAGTCTTAGAACTCAACCTTAACAACATCCCTTTCAATCCTGTCGATGCAATTTGTGACTTTCTGTGACAGCTCTCCGTCGAATGTTGCTTTTCTTATCTGGCGAAGCAAGTCTATCATTCTCCTGAACAATCTTATTATGTCGCCTTCCTGCAAATCGCAAATTTTCATCAATTCTGAAAATTCGCAGCCTTCTGACCACCTGCTGACGAGAAGCGAGAGCCTTCTAAGGTTTTTCTTGTTCAGGTTTTTCATGATGTATTCATCGTCTTTCAGGCGCTTGATTATCCTGCTGCTTATTCCTTCCCCATTCTGCACAGCGAAATGGTCTGCAAGGCGCGGCTCGTAAGCCAGGGAAGCGACAAGCACATTCATGTCAATTTCGGAAAAATTCTTATGAAGCTCTGTCGCAAAAAGCTCTGTAACCAAAAGCTCTTCAGAATATATGTGAAGCAAAAATCTTCCCTTGTCTGTTATGGCGTCGTCTTTTATGCAGCCCTTCTGTTTCAGAACTTTTATCTTGTTGTTGTAGCTTGCCATCACATGCGCGTGCACGTTCTCGGATTTTCTAAGAAAATAATCAAAGCTGTTTTTCAAAACCAGTTCAACTTCTTCTGGCGGATAGCTGCTGTAAAGATTCAGCGCAGTGTTCCATGAAAGCGTGAACTGCGAAATTATAGGCTCAACATCCCTTGATGTGATTTTAATTATCTTTTCAATGTCGCAGAATCCCCTTTCAACCATTGCTATCGCAAATCCTTCCTTGTCAATGCCCCTTCTTCCAGCCCTGCCTGCCATCTGGAAATATTCTTTTGATTTCATGTACCTGAAATTAATCCCATCATATTTCTCGAGGGTGCTGAAGCACACTGCCTTTGCTGGCATGTTTATTCCGACGGCAAATGTTTCTGTTGCGTAAAGCACTTTCACCAATCCTGACGCAAACAACAGCTCAACAGCTTCCTTGACTTTTGGGAACATTCCAGCGTGATGTATTCCTACGCCTTTCTGCAGGATTCCTTTTATTTTTCCGACAGAAGCCATTGTGCGCAGCTCTGAAGGAACTGTCTTGTTGAATATCTGTATTATTTCCTGCTTCTTGTTCGGCGGAATAAAATCAATCTTTCTTGAAAGCTCCTCTGCCTTCTTTTCGCACTGCGCCCTGCTCATTATGAAGAATATGCACGGCAGCAGGCCCTCATGCTTAAGCTCGCGTATCAAATCAATGTGGTATGGCGATTTGTACTCTTTCTTTTCTCTTTTTCCATACATGACTTTCTCATAGCGAGGATATTTGTCAAGCTCGAGGGATTTTTTCATTCTCTGCGCGTCTGTCACTCCAAGCTCTACGTCATAAAGCAGATGCTTGAGAGGAACTGCCCTTTTTTCATACTTGACAACATCAACAGAATGCTTTTTTATCGAATGAATCCAAGCAGCGAACTGGTCTGCATTTGGTATTGTTGCAGAAAGGCAGAGGAATCTTATGTGCTCTGGCGC
>CAIVOO010000018.1 GCA_903907555.1 uncultured archaeon
ATTATTGAACAGCAGTTTCCAGTCAGCAAGCATTGCAAGCCTTCTTGCCTCGATTTTATTCTCAATCCTTTCAGGCTTTTCAAGAGTTTGATAGTGATAAAGCACATTGTACAGGTCGTCAACTATCTCTTGCGTCGATTTCTTGTTTCTTCTTATGACATATATTCCTGATTCTTTCAATACATCGCAATGGTCTGCCTGGCATATCTCTTTCGGGCGCTGCTTGTTGATATACTGGCCAAAGCCAGCCAAGTCTGTAGTGATTGAAGCAACTCCTAAAGCTCCTGCCTCGAGAGGCGTGTAGCCCCATGGTTCGTAAGCTGACGGGAAAACCCCGAGATGGCATCCTGAAATAGTTTCATAATAGTTCAAGTCAAGCAGTCCGTCTGCACCGCTCAAATATGCTGGATAGAAGACAACTTTAACCCTGTCATCCTCTAAATTGTCAAGTCCGTTGGTCATCAATCCCTGGAATATTGAATCGTTCTGCTCATTGAACAAATCGTGCGTTGAAATTATGGGCTTGCCTCCCCTGAGGAATCTCATAACCTTCTTTTTTGAATCTGACATGAACTCCTGGCTGAAAATATTTTCTTTAACAAGCTGTTTTCTAGAAACGAGGCTTAGCAGAACGCTGTTCCTTATCCTTTGAGCATTCATATCAACAGTTTCCTTTACATCTTCGTACAGCTGCCTGTTCTCGACAAGCTCTGTTTTTATTGATTTGACGCCAGCTGGTATGAAAAAGAATGCGACAATTGTTTTTTCTGATTTTTCGTTCTTCATTGTTTCATTGAGCTTTGTCAAGGCTTGTATGAAAACATCAATGCCCTTGTTCTGGTACTCGTATCTTGCGAATATGAAGTAAATTAGAGTGTTGTCAATGTCAAATGCGTAGTGTGGGAAGAAGAAATACAGCATGAACTCCTTAATCCTGAATTTCATCTCCTGATGCTTTATTGAAATCTCTTCGAATGACGGGAATTTTCCCATGTCGAGGCCATTAGGTAGTAGAACGTCAGGCTTTCTTTTCAGAAGTTTCTCTGCCTCGAATCCTGTAATCTCAGAAACTGTCGTGAATACATCTGCGTTAAGGGCTGACTGCTTTTCCAGCTGATACTTCGCAGGAATTCCGTAATTATATGCTTCCTTGTCAGCATCTACTGTGTCAATTATTGAATACAAATCCTTTGATGATGCTATTGATCTTCCGAGAATTGTGGCGTGCGTCGTGAATACTGTCCCAACTTTTATCTCGCGCTTCTGCAGGTAAAGAAGTCCTGCTCCTGCGAGCCACTCGTGGAACTGCGCAACTATTTTTTGCCCCCTGAAAATATCTACTAATTTTTCAACAACCATGCCTACTGCGTATGCCCAGGTTATTGGTTCATTGAAATCCAGAGGAGCATTCAGCGAATCTATCTTGTACCAGTTCCACAGATTTCCTTTTATCTCATTTGTTTTTGCATAGAAATTTTGAAAATCGATTAATATTGCCTGCGGTTCTCCCTTGATGAGCCATTTTCCGTAATGGCATCTTATTCCCTGGGCCTGGAGTTCAGCAAATGCTGCCTTCATTTCATCGGGCGCAGGGAACTCTTCGAACTCACCTAAGGCCTGATTGTGAAAATAAGGGCCTATGCAGTAATAATTCTTGAAGTTTGCAGTGGCCTGCTCTGCCTTTGACATGATTACTGTGTAAATCCCGCCGACTTTATTGACTACTTCCCATGAGATTTCTAGAACAACGTCTGCGTTTTTTTCAATAGGCTCATAGCTATCATGATTGTGGTTAACCATGGGAGAAACAATCGTAAAAATGTTTAAAATGATTTATTAGTATTCTCTAGTAGAAATAATAAATCTGCCTTCTTTTAATATTAAGATATAACTATTATAGTTATATGCTATGCCAAATCTATATGATTATAGTACTATCATATAACTATAAATATGAATAGCCTGCTTATTTTTATTCTAAAAGAGCACTAGGTTCTAACTATTTTAATCATACAATAGGTCTAAAAACGCAATATTTATAAATAAAAACTGATTTTAATGCAGTTAATGGGTAAGAGGAAGTTCGCAGAGCTAAGGAACATATTACTTCTACATCTGTCTAAAGGAAAGAAAACCATAAACACATTGTCAAAAGAGTCGGGAGTCAACTGGAAAACAGTTGACAATCATCTGGTTTATTTGATGGGCAAGGGAATGGTGATTGAAGTTCTGAATTCTCCATACGCGCGCATTTTCGAAATCACTGAGAAAGGAAAGCATCACATCGACACAATCTATCCTAAGGGAATACTGAGATTTGTCAAGAAAGAGGATAAGGAAAAGGGAGGCAAGAGCAACATATTGATTTTGTAAAATGAAAGTACTGATGTTCGGCTGGGAATATGCCCCGATGTATTCGGGCGGACTTGGAGTTGTGTCTAGCGCGCTCACCAAGAGCCTTGCTAAGAAAGATATTGGCGTTACTTTTGTAATCCCGAAGAGATTGAAGCCAATCAAGACGCAGATTGAACTGGTTTCAGCAGCAGAGCTTATGGAAAAGGTTGATGTTGTTCACATAAATTCTCCGCTAAAACCGTATGCAAGCGCCAAATCATACAAAGAGGATCATTATCAGTATTCTGACGAGCTTTACAGCGACAATCTTTACGAAGAGGTTGAGCGCTACGCAGAATCTGCAAAAAAAATCGCGCAGGAAAAAGAATTTGACGTGATACATGCTCATGACTGGATGACTTTCAAGGCAGGGATAAATGCAAAGAAAGAGTCAGGCAAGCCTCTTGTAGTCCACATACACAACACAGTATTCGATAGGATGGGAAGCGACCACGAATACAATATGGAGAAGACAGGATTTGAAGAGGCAGACAAAATAATTGCAGTAAGCAATTACACAAAGAAAAAACTTGTAGAGAAATACGGAATCCGGCAGGACAAGATAGAGGTTGTCCATAATGCAATTGATTTTTCAGAGAATGAGACAGACAGCGCGCCAAAAATCCCGGACAATGATAAAATGGTGTTATTTTTGGGAAGGGTGACTGTGCAGAAAGGCCCTGATTATTTTGTTGAGGCTGCGAAAAAAGTCCTTGACATATGTCCAAATACCCGATTTGTGATTGCAGGCGGAGGCGATATGCAGGGAAGGATGATTGAAAGGGCTGCATCTCTTGGAATAGGGCACAAAGTGCTGTTTACAGGAGCGATACCGAGAGATGAGGCTACTAAGCTATACCAGATGGCTGATGTTTATGTAATGCCTTCTGTATCAGAACCATTCGGAATAACTCCTCTTGAAGCAATATACAATGGAGCTCCTGCGATAATTTCAAAAAATTCAGGAGTGTCTGAAGTGATAAAGAATGCTCTCATGATTGACTTCTGGGATATTGATGAAATTACCAACAAGATTGTTGCAGTACTGAAATATCCTTTTTTGAGGGAAACTCTTGTCGAGCAAAGCACAGAAGAGCTGAAGAAGCTGAATTGGGATGATGCTGCAGAAAAGTGCATCTCAATCTATCACAATCTTGCAGGAGGCAGAGGATGAAAAACATCTGCTTCTATTTCCAGGTGCACCAGCCGTTCAGGATGGTAAGGTATCCTGTGTTTGATATAGGAAAAAAGCATGACTATTTCGACGAGAAAAAGAATGAGGAAGTCATGCAGAAGGTTGCAAAGAAATGCTATCTGCCTGCAAATAAATTAATGCTTGATTTGATAAAAAATACAAACGGCAAGTTCAGGGTTGCCTACAGCATTACTGGGATGGCGCTTGAGCAGTTTGAGAAGTATGCGCCAGAAGTTTTGCAGAGCTTCAAGCAGCTTGCAAAGACAGGCGCTGTTGAATTTTTGGCAGAGACTTACAGCCATTCGCTCGCATTCCTTTATTCGAAGGAAGAATTCAAGGAGCAGGTTATGCTGCACAGCAAAGCCATAGAAAAGAATTTTGGTGTGAAGCCGACTGTTTTTAGGAATACGGAACTGATTTACAATAATGAGGTTGCAAAAACTGCTGAAGAGATGGGATTCAGCGCAGTACTTGCAGAAGGCTGGGATTCTGTTCTTGGTTGGAGAAGCCCGAATTATGTTTACAGGCCTTCGGGTACAAAGAATACAAGGCTGCTGCTGAAAAATTACAAGCTGAGCGATGACATAGCATTCAGGTTTTCAAACAAGGATTGGGAGGAGTGGCCTCTTGATGTAAATAAATTTGTAACCTGGTTGAATAAAAATGAAGGAGAAACAATAAACCTGTTCATGGACTATGAAACATTCGGAGAGCACCAGTGGGAAGACACAGGAATCTTCAAATTCATGGAAGAGCTTCCTGAAGCAGTCATGAAAAGCAATATCGGATTCAAGCTTCCTTCAGAAGTTGCCGAAACAATACCTGTAGCTGATTTGGATGTTCCTAAATTTATCTCATGGGCAGATTTGGAAAGAGACTTGTCTGCCTGGACAGGAAACAAGATGCAGCAGGCGGCTCTTGCATCAGCTTATGCCCTCGAAAAAGAGGTAAAGGAATCAGGCGACTGGAAGCTGCTTGACGACTGGAGAAAGCTGCTGACTTCAGACCATTTTTATTACATGTGCATAAAATATTTTTCAGACGGCGATGTCCACAAATACTTCAACCCTTACGACTCACCGTACGATGCATACATCAATTTCATGAATATCATGAATGACATACAGATAAGGCTAAGGCAGAAGCCTAAAATGGTTCA
>CAIVOO010000019.1 GCA_903907555.1 uncultured archaeon
CACAAGGACAAATATTTTTGTGCAGCAGATATTTCTTCTTTAGCATAGGCAGATACTCCTCTGGCAGCCTCTGATCCCTGAAGCAGCACATCACCACCAAATGGTCTTATGACAGCATCACCCAACGATCGAACAAATGTGCCTACCTTGAGTTCTGTTCCACTTAAATCCAAGTATTTGTTATTCTTATCGTCCTTAGAAGCTGTCAGTTGCGCAGAAGTCACTTGGTCGGTTGCAAAATTCAACTGTTTTGCCTTTTCATCACTAAACTTAAAGTTTGCGTCTTCAATGAAAGCTTTCTGCTTTTCAAGCGCGCTTACTCTTTCTTCATTAATACTATCAACTTTTGACCATAAAGGACTATTTGCACCAGATTTTTGAGCTTCTGCAATTACACCATTCATCTCTCTGCCAAGCGCTGTAGCATCATGGGTTTGTTCATTCAGCTTCTTAACATATTCAAGTTCATCATTGCTTATTTTTCTTCCTTCAAAAGATTTTTGAGTGAGAAAACGTATTTGAGAACTACCAATATCCCAACCATTATCACGGACGTCTGCGAGATAATTATCTAATTGTACTTGGTCAAATCCTGACAATTCATTTTTATAACTTTCCAATAAAGCAGCTGATGGAGCTCTGTAATCCTTATCATTTAACCTAAAAACTTCTCCAACAAGATATGCACCGCTTTGTATGGGACTTGTGGCAACATATTTTAGCGTATTCCAAGCACCTTTATTGTCATCCATTTCCTTAACATAAGAGCGAGTATAGTCTAAATTTTCTAGAGATCTTCCCAACAGTTCAGCATTGCTTAGATGGACAAGATTTTCCCTCAATTTGCCAGCTGTTGTCAGCTGGCCAGGATTTAGCGGATCCATATAAGGAGTAGTGTCATCATCACTCAAATACATAAGTGCTTGACCATAATTGTGAGCAGCCAATTCGCTTTGCAGCATAGCTGTTCTCTGCGCAGCCTCTATTTTAGTATATTGCTCGGTAGCAATTTCTTTCAAAGATTTAGGAGATGGATTCACCCATTCAGATGCTTTTACTTGTTCAGGCGCTAAGATGGCTGCTTTCTTTAATTCGGTAGCAACAGCTTCTTGCCCTGCTCCTGTTAGCGAAAGTATCTGCGCTTTCATGTAATAAATTTTAGCCTTATTCTCTTCAGAAAGCGTGCTGGAACCTTCCATAGCCGCTAATTTGCCCAATGCATCCTTGAGCTGCTCTGTCAATGCAGCTTTATCTTCAGCATTTTTGGTCATTACAGCTTTGTTGTATTTATCAATCAAGTCTCCTGCATCTGAAAATACGGTTTTTAATTTATTAAATTCTTTATCTTTCGCAGCTTTCTTAGAAGCCTCCGAAGCTCTTCTTGCTTGATCAATAGTCTGCTTCAATAATGAATCCCCGCCTATAGCTCCTAACTTCTGGAAAGCCCCATCCCTTTCAAAACCGACATCAATCGAGAATTTCCCGCCGTCAGACTTCAGTTTCATCTCTGTAAATTTCTTAGGATTTGTTGATATTGCATTGACTGTAACTTCAAATCCAGAATCAGCCATTGAAAATTTATTTTGAGCAGCTGCTCCCATCGCCATGAGCATGTCTGTTGTCGTGCGCATGTCTGTCGTGCCGTCTTTCTTTGTGAATGAGAATGATATTTTCGGCTCTTGCAGGGTTTTTATGTCAACTTGCTTCTGAGGATTGTTTTTCGCATAGCATTTGTCGCCGTCGCACAAGTAAATCTGCCCCTTCGCATCTGTCATTGCCTTCTGTTTCTTGTCTCCGAAAACAACTCCGTAAGAGAAGTCCACCTTGGCCATGTTCTTTACATTATCAGAAGGATTGTCGACAGTTACTGCAATTTTTCCGTTGCGATTTGAAAATAATGTTGCAGTCTTGTCATCAAGGCTATTGAGATTGAATGTTGTGGAGCCGCATTTACTTGCAGAAGCGCCTGAAGATGCAGGATTTGCAGATGAGACCATCATTATTTGCTGTCCTCCGGAACTACATGCTCCTGTCAAAACATCAGAATACATAACTTTTCCAGAAATTGCTCCTTCAACAAAGTTTGGATTTCTCAAGATATAAGCCTTGGCTCCGCCGAGCGAATCAAGCTCAGAAGTAGTTGCCTTGAGCTCTGCCTCAAGCTTGGCAATTTCAGCTGCAGGAGCCTTGCCTGCCTTGTAAAGCAGAAGCTTGTTCTGCAAATCCTTTCTCTTTTGCAGCAAATCAGCAAGCTTGCCGCCATTGCCTGTGAGCTTGTCGCCATCCTGTACTTCTATGGAATATTTGTCTGTTGTAGAAACAAACTTTCCGAGCTTTCCTAAATTAGCTGACGAGCCTTTCTTGTTAAGCTCGACATTTACGACATTTCCTTCCTTGTTGTATTTTGCGCTGAACCTTCCGACAAACTTGTCATCCCCAAAATTCAATTCTGCAGATGACTTGCAATTCTTTTTATCGCAGAAAGTATTGAATTCAAACTCGCCATTCTTTTTTATCGTGATTGTGCCTTCCTGATTTTTTCCGTCAAACTTCTTGCCAGCATATTCGCCGTTGAATTTGACTGCCCCGTTTACTGTGATAGTGTCGCCATTGACATCGAAATAAGTGCTTTTGCCTGCTATAGGCTTTCCTGCAACAAATGTTACGCCGTTTATCACGACTTCTGCATTGCTGTCCAAAGTAACTTTTGCATTCGTGCCTTTCTCCACAGAAATCTTTCCATTGTCGACTTTGATTGCAGCATTTCCTTCAATAGATATTTTCTTGCCAGCGCGGTTTATTGTGATTTTGTTGGATTGCGAACAATCAACATTCACGATAGTGGAATCGCCCTTCAAGGTGTTCAAATCAATTTTCGATTCTCCGTTAGCCAATAATCCGCTCGAATCTATTTTAGAGCCTGAAGCAAAGCTTCCCAAGAAATTAGAGAATCCAAATTTATCCTGCAAAGCTTTTTTCAGGGCTTCCTGATTAAGCAACGACAAGTCGTTAATGTTATTCAAATTAGTGGTTATTGTAGTTGCATCAAACTTTTGCCAGTCTTCTGGAGTCAACCCGCTAAGGTCTACTTGTTTCCCAGAAGTATAATCTTCTTCGTTAAGAGCTTTTATTTGTATGGGCGTGGCTATGATTAGGTAAATCATCAATAATGCAACAATCCTAATCACATTTAGCTTACCCAATGTTGAACCTCACAAATTTATCTGAAGACCTTCCCAAATCATCGACAGCTGTTATTGTTACGTCGTAGATTCCTGGAAGGGCTGCATAAAAGTCTATGATTCCGTTTTCTGCATCGAACAAGCTTGAATCAGTATAGAATGTCAGGTTGCGGCTGCTTATGACATCTATCTTCTTGTAAAAGCCGCTCTCCAATGTAACATTGAATTCATCATCCAGGATTATTTCAGGAGCTGTATCATTTCCGAAATTCTCTGCGAACATGAAGACATAAGGATTGTTCTGGTACAATGACTTGTAATCTGTAATCTTGAATACTGCATTGTCCTCATTAGGCAGGATATCTATTGTCAAATCAAAATTAGTCAATAAATCTGTGCTTATCGAAGTTGGATCCTCAATTGTCTTGTCAGTCATGCTTTCAGCAACAAGAAGTATGTAGCCAAGCCTTATCGGGACTTTAGCGCTGAAGTCTTTTATGCTTACCTGCTTGTCAGCTGTTGAGATTTTTAGCAGGTATTCCAAGGATACTGCAACATTATCATTGCTTATCTGCACAGATGCCTTAGGCTCGCCTGCATCTATTGAATTATACTGCTGCTTGAGTTCTGTGAAATTATTGAGGCAGTCATTCAAATAAGTTTCCACATAGCCTGCAAGCTGCAACTCGACAATCTGTCTGGTCGGGAATGTTTTCGAGCCGTTGTAATAGCTGTAAGCTATATCGCCATACTCTGTCTGCGCATAAGGATTTTCTGGCACAATATATCCACCCTGTATGCCTAGAATGTATATCCCGTCTTCTGCAGTGCTCTGCAGGCAGCTTTTTACATACAAATCAATAGGCTGCGTATTGACAGGCACCTGCTCGGCGGGCACCTTCTGCACTCCCCTGCTGATAAAGTAAGCAGCGCCAAGCGCAGCAGCCAGAACAACTATTCCTATTATGATAAAGACAGTAATCTGCGCCCTTCTCATTTTTCACCCCAGAAGAGCTTAACCTTTATGTAAGAAGACACAGAAATTCCTAACTTTGCAGCCTCTTCCTCAACACGCTTCTTTTCCTTAGCGGAAAGATAAACATGAACCATCAACTTATCAGTCATTATTTGCTAAAAAGCTGCATTTCTTTATAAATCTTAATATTATAGTAGTATTACTATTTATAAATAAAGCTGCATTTTTATAGAAAAAAATTAAAAAATCAAATTAATCCTAATTGTTGCTGGGCAGACACCAAATCATTTATGGCAGTGTACAAATCACCGCTGCAGGTATCTAAGCCCAAACTTATGGAATTAACAAGATCTTCATTAAACTGGCCTTTTGGATAAGCGCAGCTCATGCTCTTCCCAGAAAACAGCTGCCTTACAGAATCAGGCTCTGACGCTGAAACAGCAAGGATGCTTCTTGTGTACACACACCCAGATGTTTTATGTTTTGTAATAGTTCCATTATCATTTGATTCAAAATATGCAGGATTGCAGTTGTTTGCTTCCTGAATAAAGCATGCTGCATCATTGCAAGCCTTAATTGATGATTGAGCTTGAAAGATGCTGATGACTATTGTTAGAATGAGTAACCCAATAATTATTGTAGGAACAACCCAGCTCCTGTCTTTTTCAGCAAAACTTGGATACTGGGCTTTCTTGAACATCATATTAATGTTCCAGCTCCAGCTCGATTCCGCCGACAAGCTTGGCGAATTGGTTGTAAAGGAAAGCATAAATTGCTCCGCCTACAAATCCCAGGAGCCCATATACTAATGGGAATATTATCACAGAGCTCCATCCCAATTCTGTAGTTGTGCCTGTCAATTCAGAAATATTGCCAACGATTGCTGTGGCAAACCCAAAAACGAGTCCGATAACAACACCAATAATCCCGCTGATTTTCGCAGCAGAGAAAATACCAACTCTCTTCAATATCATATTACACACCCCTTTTTAGTTGAATAACTGAAATTGATTTATATATTTTTTCTTAATTTGGTGCCTTCTGGAGTATCCAGAACAGCATATCCTGAAGTTACTAAATAATTCCTCAGCTCGTCAGATTTCTTCCAATCCTTGGCTTTTCTTGCAGAATCCCTTTCAGCAACTAATTTCTCTATTTCTGCAGGAAGCTTCTCGATGTTCCCGACAACTTTGTCAAGATTTAGCCCTAAAACCTTGTCAAAATCAAGAGCAAGTTCATATTTTTCTTTATTGTTGAGCTCATCGCTTCTCAATACAGCCCATAAGAATGCAAGAGCTTTTGTTGTGTCAAGATCTTCATTGATTAATCCTTTGAATTGCTCTTTGTACTCCTCAATTTTTTTGGGATCTGCCTTTTCTTTTGATTCTTTTATCTCAATTATTTTCTCTCTCATCTTTTTCAGGGAGTTTTTCGCATTATCAAGCGATTCGTATGTGAATTGCAGTTGCGTCCTGTAATGCGCTCCTATG
>CAIVOO010000020.1 GCA_903907555.1 uncultured archaeon
CAGCACAAGGTCGAAAGGATAAATAAAGTTGGGCTTTTGGGCAGTCTTGAAAATCAAGCCTTGCGCGCGATAAGTTTTAAGGTAATTTTTATGCAGGAAAGAGCAAGCAAGCCTTTTTTCCCTTCCAAAACTTTTCGTATTGAGTTTTATGGTTTTGGTCTTTAGCACATTATGGATAGACTGAAAATCTTCCTTTTTCTTTCCATGTAATGTTTTGAGAATAAAATCTTCCTCAAAAGATTTAGCAAGAAATTGTTCAGTCGCCATATTTAAAAAATAAGTAATCTGATTTATTAATTTATCGTAAGCGTAGTCTTTGTTTATGAATTTATCCTAGCCCGCCGCTGGTTGCCATCTGCGATGCTATTATGTTGCTGGCTATTATGTTGAATATGAGTATTACAATGGCTGAAATAATTGTGTATTTGATGACGCTTGCGGTCACATTCTGCCCGATAAGGTAATCCTCATTCAGCTTGTCAGAGCCGTTTTCCACTCCGTTGGACATTATTGTCAGGACATAGATTATCTGCACAACATACAATCCGACAATCAGCTGGAAATAATATGTCGGCAGCCCGTCGCCGAATAATTCTATCAGGCTTGTCTGCTGGGTTGCTGCCTGCTCCTGTATGTTTTTTAGATTTGCTCCAAGCTTTCCGATTATTGTTGTAACCATTGATGTTATTCCTATGACTATGCCTGCGATTGCCGGAGTCAGGAATGTTATTTGCGATTTTACATCAGATATTACGTCTGCCAGCAAGTCCTTAAGCCTCTCGTCAACCTTGTGTATCTCTTTGATGTAACGGGAAACATTCAATATTGCTTCAGCGGCAATTCTCGGCCCTTTCTTAGCGCTTTCAACAAGGACTTTCATCGAGCTCTCTATCAAGTTTGATGGAAACTGAGTCAAAGCCCCAACTTTGGGGTCGAATATTGCTGCCTCTACGCTCATTCCGAGATGCCTTATGTTTGCTTCAACTACTGAAAAGAAATTTCCTGAAACAGAGCCTTCCATTACGCTTGCAACCTTGCCGAAAGCAATCTCTGCAGGCAATCCATCTCCCAACCTGTTTCCGAGCTGGAACAATGCAGATGCGAATTCTTTCTCAAGGTTTTTCGAACGCTCCCTTATTTTTATTACATTCTGCGACTTGAGCTTGTAATACAATCCTATGCTTAATCCGAACGCCAGAGGGAATAAAAGGCTGATTAGTGATGCTCCCAATCCGAATGGACCCACAATTTTTCCAGGATCTGTTTTTGACATTGAAGTGTGATAGCCTAGAAATTCATATTTTGCATTTCTTGTCTGTATAGGATCAGTCACATCAACAGTATTGACGCAAAACATGCCTCCGTTTTCGCACTCAGTCGGTATTATGTAATCAACATTTGGGTTAAGAGCATGTATTACCAAAGGTGACAGGGCTATGCACATGCAAATCATGAATGTGAATATTGCCACGTAAAGCGGGTCAAATCCTATCTCCAACCCCATTATCTTTATTGAAAACTTTTTGTATTTCTTAAGCTCTGGATTCTCTTCAGAAATATCTGTATCCCCATATCCTGTCGGCCTCTTTGAAAGTATTGTTTTGGAGAAATAATAAACGCCTATTGGAAGTATTACATTGTAAAGCATTGCAAGATGGTACCATTTTATCCCTTCCATGAAGCTTACGACAAGAGGCAGTATCACAAGCCCCAATATTGGAAGTATTATTCCCATCATGTGCAAAACTGTGAGGGGCGACTTCAAATTCTGCGCATAGTGAAGCATCTTCTCGAAAGTTTCGTCAAGCATTGTTGAAAGAGATTTGTCGAGCAGGAGAAGCCTTCTTTCTTCAGAGCCTTCGTAAAGCGATGATTCTATCAAGTGGAATGATTCTATGAATTCGAGATTCCATTTCTTCCAGCTTTCAAGGTATGCTTCAAGAGATTCCTTTATTGATTCATATCTTTCTGTCTCAACATCCCAAAGGATTTTTTTAAGGTCAAATGACAATGGAGGAACAAGCCTGTTTGAGGCGAACTCTATCGCCAGCTCAAGATTTGATGTGTGGCGCATGTAGGTAACGATGTAGAATATGCACAGCACCATCTGGTTGCTTGCACGCATCCTCCAGCTTTCTGCAAGGAATTCTGGAAGCTTCGTCAGAGGATAGATAAGTACTGCGCCTATAATGATGAAAAATGTGAGGAAAAACATTGAAGTCTCCCCGCCCAGGAGAGCTGGAACGACAAAGCTTAGGAAAACTCCGATAAGCATGAATGCAAAAGGGAAAAGGTAAGATGCTGAAACAACTCCGCTGGGAGTTACATTGAGATGGCAGATGTCGATATTCTCCTGAAGCTCTGCAGCTTTCTTTTTGTCAGGCTTGAGCTTTATCAGCTTTTCACTTATGTTGCAAAGCTTCTCGTAGGCAGTCATGTGCTTTGGCATGTACTGCTCCTTGAAAATCTGATATTCTCGAGAAGTTATGGGCTGCGGCTCTACACGTTCTTTTGGAGTCAGAAGCTGAGTCTTTAGCTTAGACTCATACTTATGCATCATCTCCTTTACTTCTTCAGGCGAAACTCCTGCCATCTTACTTACCCAGCTGCCTCTTCTTCACAGCTTTCTTTAGCCATTCATTCCATTCGAAGAAAATCCTTTTTGAATCAAGATATCCTACTTCATCCCTCACACGGTCTGATATCCTGTGGAACTGGTCATTTGATTGAATTGAAAAGTCTGCTTCAAGTATGTCCGGATCGTTTATTTTTTTCGACATTTCAACAAGAGCCTGCTTTATGTTTGCCCTAAGCTCGATGTTTTCCCACACAGCATCCCAGTTTCCAGCCCACTCCCTGACATTTCCTGCTATGCTTTTTAGAATGTCAGAATCCCCGTTAATCAAGTCTGGGGTTGGAACAAGCTGGTCGAGCTTTGCATCATATTTCATTAAATCGACAAACCCATGCTCAAGCAGAGGGTCATTTTCCCAGTGCTTTCTCACTTCTGTAATTGCTGTAACCCTTCTCCATCTGTGCAATCCGTCAGAAGATCTTATCGGATTTGCAACAATTATGATGTCTGTTGCCTTGAATGATGTTTTCGGGACTTGCAAGTCATTTACAACCCTATCGTAAACTCCGTACGGCGAATCTCCGTGGATTGTTCCTGCCACAACATTTGCAAGCGCTCCAACTCTCATTGCCTCATAAAGAGCTCTTGCTTCTGTGCTTCTTACTTCTCCCACGAACAGTGCAGAGTCTCCAAGCCTTAATGTTGTCCTTATTCCTTCATCAGCAGGGACTTCAGTTCCTCCTCGAGACATTGCGGATGCGACCTTCATCTGCTGTATGTTGTATCCTAATTTGACAAGCGGCATTACCGGCAATTCCAAAGTGTCTTCTATTGTGATTATGCGGTGCTTTCTCATGATTTCTGTAAGCACGCTTCCAAGAAGAGAAGTTTTTCCTGCGCTTCTTGTTCCTGCAACAAGTATTGTCCTGCTTCCATCAATTATGAAGCTGATAAGCCCTGCAGCAAGCGGATTAATCATTCCCAATTTCATGAATAATGGAAGGGTCCATGGCTTGTCCCTGTGCCTTCTGAATGCGAATGCAAGTCCGCTTGGATTAAGCGGAGCTGTTATCGCTCCGACTCTTGCCCTTGCTCCAGGGATTTCTATTTCTGTATCTAAAATTGGATTTGCCTCATCGAGAGGCCTTCCTGAAAGCAGCCTTAATTTTGATGCCCATGATTCTGCCTCAGGATTTGTTGTTATGATGTTGGTTTTGCACTCATCAAAATCGGCATGAACAATGAACATGGGAATCTTTCCCATCGGGCTGTTGATTGTGACATCCTGCATCTTCTCATCCTGCAGAAGGACTTCTATCAGCCCAAAACCGATTGTGTACCTCACAAGTATTCTAGTCAGCTGGTCCAAGTCATCTTGAGTTAGAGAAATATTCCTGTAGTTTGCAAGCTCTTCAATCAAGTCCCTGCCAACATTATAGAATACCTGCCTCATCCTCTCTGGATCTGTGAATTCTGATTTCTCTGGCTTGTGCTCTGCCATTATTTTTCTTGCCAAATCAAGAATCTCGTATTTTTCTTCGCCAAGCTTGAACTCTGGCGGCATCATATGGTATGTTGTAAGAACTGTGTCCGGAGTCCTGAATATTGTGACTTCAGTCTCTCCTCCGACAACATAGCTTGCAATCTCTTCGCCATCGAGAGGATAGCTTGCCATAAGTTTTGTAAACATGAAATCTGGCTTTATTGTCGGCCTGAAGAATTTTTTATATACAGTCCTGTCTCCTAGCTGGTAGCCTGCAAGATATGGCTTTGCAATTGTAATAAGCCGCGTTTTTTCCAGCTGCGTCAGGATATAATTAAGGAGATTGATGTACTGCTTTTCTCCCTCACTATCTGCCTCCTCAACATAATGCTCAAGCTTTATTCTTTCATCTCTAAGAATTCTTTTAAGCTCTGCATAGCAGCCAAGAGGGTCGCTTTTCAGGAGCTTGAAAATAAGATTTTGTATGTCATTATATCTCTGATCCAGATCCTTCTTGAATTTCCCGCCGAAGGAAAGAGCCTCGTGGCTGAATAAGTGCTTTGATTTTGCCAGAATATTGAACAGCCTTGCAATCTCCCAAATCAGCTGAGTTGCTTCAAAATCATATTCATAATCCCTTTTCTGCACAAAAACAATTCTGGCAGCCCCTCCAGATTCAAGAAGAAAGTCGCATGTGCGCGACATTGTAACAGGATCATCTTCCAAAGATGGAACTCTCAGGTATTGATCATAATTTATCCTTAGAATGGCCTCTCCGCCTTCTCTTAATACCTCGTACTCGTCAGCCATTACCTCCCCTCTTTTTATTACTATGATATCCTAACACAAGATTTAATACTTCTCGACATTAGAGTCTAATAGAACGCTATATTTAAATGTTTTCAGTATAATCATACATAAAATGCCAGACACACAAGAGGAGACAAAAAAGACGCTTTTCGGGGCAAAACCTGCCCAGGCCGGCAATGTAAATGAGCTTGTGGCAGAAGTAAACAACATAGCCAGAAGCCTCAAATCTGTTGAGGACAAGCTTAACAACCTTAGAAACAAGACGCAGCTGATAGACCAAAACGTTCTCGCAGTCAATAAAAAAGTGAATGATGATTTGAAAGTCATGAATTCTGACGTGCTTGAGCTGAAGAGGGAGATTCAGGACATGAGAGAGAAGATGAAGCTTGTCGTGAAAGAGCTCAAGCTATGCGCCAAATACGATGAAGTAAAAGTCTTGGAAAAATACATAGAAATGTGGAATCCGGTCACATTTGTCACAAGGGATGAGGTCTTGAACATAGTAAAAGATGAAATTGACAAACGATGGCATAATTTGGAGTAAGTTGTAATTATTTGCATAATTCTAAGGATAAAATATTCTTCCAAGCGTGGGTGGCTGTCAAAGTCGTGCTTAATGTTTTATAGCAGCCCCCACGTCCCCCTCGCTTTCCAATCTTGCTGCGATGGTGGGTGGAGGGCTTCTATTCTACTCTAAGCGCTACTTCGAATTCCCTCCCTGAATAAAATACCAAATAACCATCATGTAAAGATTTTAAAAAGCTTTAAATATACAAAACAATTCATTTCGTTTATGCCAGATGACATACCAACAGCACAAGTAATGAGCTTAAGGTCTCAGGGGCTTAACAATAACCAGATAGTCCAGGCATTGCAGAGGGATGGATATTCTTTAACTCAAATTTATGATGCCATGAATCAGGCAGATGTCAAGAGCAGCGTCCAGCCTTCGCCGATGGAAGGTCCTGCGCCGCAGGGATATGGCTATGAGCAGCAGCCTGCGATGGCTGGTGGAAGGGCAGTAAGCACAGACATGATACAGCCGCTTGTCGAATCAATCGTTGAGGAAAAGTGGCAGGAACTGGTTGTCAGCGTTTCCAAGATATCTGAATGGAAGGATAAGACAGAGATTAGGATTAATGCGATTGAGCAGGCAATGAATATGCTAAAGGCTGATTTTGACAAGCTTCATGAATCCATACTCGAAAAGGTTGGAGAGTACGACAGGCACATAACAGATGTTGGCGTCGAGATACAGGCGCTTGAAAAGGTTTTCCAAAAAATACTGCCCGGCTTCATGGAAAATATCGGGGAGCTTTCAAGAATTACTAAAGACTTGCGCGACGTAAGCGGAAAGAATGCTGTAATCGGCATAAAAAAGAAGATTTAATTCTTAAAAAAATTTGCTAAGCAGATTTTGATTTTGTAAGCATCATTATTGAGAAAACAGCTATAAGCATCACAAGCCCGAATCCTAGAATTTTTGGATTGAACAATGTTGCTCCTATGTTCTGCGTGACAGAACCTGTATCTGTTGTTGTATACTGCAATAATTCTGAACCGTAGACATTTGCTATTACACCTAAAAGCACCACAAAAGCAAGCACGAGTATAAAATACCTTAATGAATTATCTCCTCCTTGTATTAATTCTGTTATCCATTTTTCTTCCATACCGAACATCTTGTAAACCATCAATAACAGGAGTATGAATACCATCATTACAACGAATATTGGAGATAGGTCTGTGATGATTTTAGTCATCTTGTCAGAAAGCATTGTAAAGAATGCAATCGTCAGCGCAATTATTGAATGAATTCCTTTATTATCCCCAAGAAGCTTTGAATACTGGAGGATTGCATAAACAATAGTAAAAACAAAAAGAAAGGCAAATATTACGCCAAAATACTGTGTAAGTCCTATATCAAGGAACGTTGCCATATTTTAGTCTTTCTTGCCGAACAGCTTGCTGAATTCTTCGAATCCCTTGCCTACTGTGCTTTCTGTCTTGTCCTCTCCAGTTATGTATCCTATTATTACAAGGAAAACGATGATTATTACTACAACAGCCTGTGTTGTCGGGTCGTCAAGCCACTGCAGCCATGTTGGAAGGTTTCCTGCCCAGCCGCCTGCTCTCAAGAATATGTATCCTACAACTAACAAGAACACTAGGGCAACCCATCCTGTGGCTTTGCCAGACCAGGTTGGAGTTCCTCCCCAAAGTCCTACAAGTAGGAATGCTGAAATTAAAATGACCAAAACCAGGGACACTCCTGGAAGCGCGTTGTTTATCGTGTCGACAACATCGAATCCCATCTTGCTGTAGTCTCCTGTAACATGCGGGACAACCACTGCAAGCCCGATAACCAGAGCGATTATTACGTTGAATTTCTTGCCCTTCTCACCAAAGATTTTTGATTTCTGCAAAACAGCAAAAACAATGGTGAAAATCAACATGAAAGGTAAAAGAATATCAATCACTCCATAGTCCTTGAGTCCTTGCACAGCGTTTTGTAAATATGCCATAATCTCACCTGCCTTTTTCTTGTTTGTTGTTAGTCAACTTATATATATAAAGCTTTAGCTCTTGCTCTCGCCTTTTGGCTTGTTATCTGATACTATATACCACATGAAGCCAATAATTAATATCATCAGGATAACTGCGCCTACAGCCTGGCTGCTCCAGTTTTTCATTATGAAATCCCAGAATATTTCAAGCCAACTTTTTCCTGAGTCGTTCTTTATCGCCTGCAGGAATATGAGCAGTATTCCAATGAACATGAAAAATGTGAAGAATATCATCCAAGGGTCTTTCCAATCGAGCTTGAACTCCTTGTCCCCGAGGAAGACTCCGACCAGCATCAGGAAGCACACTGCCAAAAGCATCAGCAGCACAACCTGCGACATTGTCTGGTTTATGATGGCGACCAGTTTTGTGGAAGCGACAACAAGGAATGCTATAACAAAAGCAACCATCGAATTAAGGTTCTTCTTGGTGTAATGCACCTTGTCTATCTCTTCATAACCCAAAACCTTGGTCTTTTCAAGAATTGCGAAAACGATTGTGAATACAAGAAGGAACGGGAGAACTACATCAAAAATCCCTATTTCATTGAAAAAATCTATAACACCTCTAAAAGCTGACTGTGCTGCCATCAATTGCTTTTAAATCAGAGCAGTATTTAAATGTTGCGGTAGTGAGAAGTGTGTTTTTAAGGCGTTTTAATCATATCTTAATCTCGACTGCTTTTAAAAGCTCTTCAGCTTCTTTAGAATCGAATTTCGGGTTGTCTTTTTCATCAACTGCAATAGCTGAAATGCAGATGTTGTCTTTAGGAAGAGCTGATAATGGAACAGTTATTGTTGTGTCATAAGATAGAGTGTTGTCAGTTTCAGAATATTTAGGAATATTGCAGTCCTTCCAATACAAGAAGTATCTAATCTGTTCAGATTCACTTATTTGCGAGCCGTCAATGTTTGATGCATGCTTTGTGAAAGTGAATTTAGCGTCGGTCAGATTTTTGCTGGCAAGCTTTAGGTTTCCAACCATTCCAGGAGCTAAGTCATCTACAGAAGCTGCTTTCTCAATCGGCATCTTGTCTTTTATGTTGTCAAGCTCAAGCCCTTTCTTTCCGACTGCAGTCATTCCAATGAAGACTTGTTTGTCATCTGCTGAATGGAAAGCGTAATAATAAGTTGTGTTGTCAAAAAGCAGGGCGTTGTTCACCAATATTATTGGTATGTTGAATGGGTATCTGTACTCACATTTTCCATTCGCGAATTTGCATTCTGGAACTGCAGAATAGTCTAACTTTCCAAAATTTAAAGGATTGTTTGGAGAGATGTTTAGCTGCTGTATCTCACCTTTGTTTACTTTGTCGCGTATTTCTGTTATGTTCAGGCTGCTGAAGTCCGAACTTGATATGTAAGCATGATATTCTAAAACCTCGACAGGGCTCTTTGGCCAGCTAAGCAGAAGGCTGTTCTCTGCCTTCAGCTTGTCGAGCACAGCAACAAATTCGAGAGGTGGCGGAGCAAGCTCTTTCATCATGAATGCGAAAAGTATGGGGACTGTTTTGCCTGCAAGCGGTTTTGAATAAACATCAGTTATTTTTTTGGTGTTATTGATGAAGCAAGCCTTGAATGTTCTTTGCTGCATTCCGCAGAGATTTACTGCTTTTTCTGCAAATGATACATTGCTGTTGTTTTTGTAAAGTACAATTTCTGGCTTGGACATGAATGTCTTAAGCACTTCAACAGGAATCCCTTGAGGAAGCCCAGACTCTTTTCCAATCGTTTCAAAAGCTGAGTCAGAAGGCATCTTTCCTGTTTTCAGGACGCAGTAGCAGTTGTCATTTGCTGAATTTTTGCAGTTGTCATAAAATTCCTCAAAGTCGCTGACAAATGAATCATCGATATCCTGGCATTTGCTCCAGTCCTGCCCTACAATAAGCTCGCTGTTCAATTTAATCAATACATCGAATCCTGTTAAGCTTGACTTTTTCTTGATGTATTCTTTTATTGGCTCTCCTTTGTAATCGTTGACTATTGAGTCGATGACTCCTGCAATTGAATTATAGTCATTGAAATCATATTCTATAGGAACAGAAAATGCCAGAGGAGCTGAATAGTTAATTGCAGGATAAACAGTTCTCATTGCTGCAAGCTCTTTCGTTGATTTTTCTATCGCCTGCTGCTCCAGCTGCCCGAATGTTGCTGTCCCAGTAATTTTATTATTGTACAAAGGATTGAAAATTAGTGCTGCTATAATTATGGCTGTAATTATTCCCAATTCCAGCTTTAATTTTTTATTCATGAACTAGCACCTACAGCTGATTGATAAGCATATTTGTATCTTGTAACTTTTTCGACATAATTAACTACGCTTGCTGGAGTGAAAACTGCTGAAACTTCCTGCCAGCTCGGGTCTGATTTGCCTGTTGCAGCAATGGCTTTCTTGACATTTGTTGGGCCTGAGTTGTATGCTGCTATTGTAAACTCCTCTTTTGATGAGTATTTCGCAAATATCTTCAAGTTTAATGAAATCAGATTTGCCTCCGCGAAAATTGATTTTGCCGCATCAAACCTGTCATCATTTGCAGGAGTGCATTTCTTTATCTCTCCTGCAACACATCTTGTCTGCTCGCAGCAGCGCGTCAGTTTTGTGAAATATTCAGGCATTGATTTTGCTGTAGGATAGCTGAATTGTGAAATTCCAACATCGCTTGTCTGGCCTACTGCAAGCGTATTTCCTGCAGATTCCAACATTATATGCGCAATAATCAATGATTCAGAAACTCCGTACTGCTGGCTTGCTTGCCTAATTATTGCTCCGTAATCCGCACTTATTTTTTGCAAAGCCTGTTTTGTTGCATCATTCGGCGGTATTTTATAATCGACTGTTGGATTAACTGTTGGAGTCGCAGTTGAAACTGCAACTTCAGGAGCACCGAATTTCGCTCCTTTACTCAGTTCATAGCCAACAAACATACCAGAAATCCTGTTGTCTGCCAGGCTAACATAAAAGTCTGAGAAATTTCCAAAAGAGTCAAGATACTCCTGCAAATCATCAATGAAAAATGAGCTGTATGAATACGAAATGTCATTTCCTTTCGGATAGCAAGAATCTGCTTCATCATGCCACATATTGAATCCATAATAGTCCCCGCAGTCAGGAGAATCATAGAAACCGCCGCTTGAGCCAATCTGTAAGATTGTGTCTTTCGAAGCCAGCCTTGCAGATTCTTCTATGTAAACATTTACCTGCTCGCCTGCCTGATATGATTTTATCAGGCTTAATGGCTTCTCGCCCAGGGTTTTTGCGCTGTATTTTTCCTGGAGTGTAAAATATAATGATACCATTATCACTATGTAGAACCCTACCAAAAGCCCTACATAAATCCCCTGCGCTTTTTTATTTCTAGTTCTCATTTGGGCACTATCCCGAGATAAACTGTTATTTTATTTGTCTGATTGTATGGAATCATAACTGAAGTATACTGTGTAAAAGGAAGGCTCATGCAAGAGCCAAATGGCTCAAATTCAATCCTGCTGGAAAGAATAGTAGGATATCCCTCAATTATTATTGAAATACAGGAATAATCTTTCGTTAAAGGCGCAAAAATTTCTTTTGATTTTGACTTCAGCAAGCTGAGCGATGCATCATTTCCATAGCCATTGATTATCAAATCAGCAACAGTAATTTTTCCTGCATCTGTCTGCACTTCTGTCCTCAAATAGTTCGTAAGGAAAACATTCCCTGCAAGATTTGCTGAATTCGCGTTTATTGAAGCTAACTCTGAACCTTGAGACCATTTGAACAGGAAAAAGAATACTATTGTGAAAATTATGAACAACAAGTAGGAGCCGTACTCTATCAAAACCATCATGTCCTGCCCTTTCTTGTTTTTTAGTATTTTCATTTTAGCTGTTTGGTATGTAAATGTCTGCTTTAAGCACTCCAGGATTTAGCTTATTGCCCTGAGCGTAAAGAACATAAACTGTCCTCGAAATTTTTGTCGAGCTGCCTGAACCGGATTTTCCTGCTACAGGAATCCACCGCTTCAGCATCTGCGCGTTATAGGATAAGTTAGACACAACCCTTGATTGCGAATCAAGCAATGATATCTGCGCAGCTATGTTTGTGTTCTGCTTGCCGTAGTTGTAGCTTGATTCAATCCTTGCTGCATTAAAGTTCTGCACATCAACGATTCCTGGAATGTTTCTTCCTGCATAAGCATCATACCAGCCTAGCGCGTGAGGCGAATATATCAGATGATTCATGAAAATATTTGATTCGAGAACTTTTGTATCAATTGCTGTTTTCTGAAGCATAGTCACTAAAGCCATGGATGTAATCACAATTATTCCTGTGAATATGCCTATTTTTATCAAATATATCAGCATCGATATGTCCATTGCTTTCTTGTTCATCTGTAATAATCCTCGAATGCGCTTATTATTGACTGCCCTGCTAATCTAGCGTCAATATCCTGGTTGAAATCTATCGACAGCGAAACATCATTCTGCATTATGGAAAAATCTCCCGTATTTTCTGCAGGAAGCACAATTGTCTTTATCTTCGCGTCTTTCAGA
>CAIVOO010000021.1 GCA_903907555.1 uncultured archaeon
AAAATGATGCTCAGGAGCTAAGCGATATGCTTACTTGCGAAAGAAAATTCTTGAAAGTAAACGGCAAGATAGCTGCAGGGTTGACTGGCGTGTACCACATGTACACTTCAGGAAATAGGATGAATGTTGTGCATATCATCCAGCCTACAGAACAGCAAGGCAGGCGCCATGTCTCAAACATATTCGTTGTTGAAGGAAGGGTTACAAGCCAAGTGGATAACCTGGCGAAAAAAATCAGGCAATTTTATGAAGAGAGAGGCTATACATCGGCAGCTTCGCCAAAAAAATCAAGAAAATGATAATCATCTATCAGGTTTCTAGAGAGAAAGATGAATTATCCCATCAGGATATGATCAGTCTTAACGAATTGCTTGTAAACCAGCTAGGATTCAGGAAAAGGGAAGACAGCAGAACAATCGACGGCACAATAGTGATAAAAGATTATGTGTCACCAGATTTGTCTGAAGAAAAAGATGATTTGGACGGCTCGCCCCTGCAAGGCGTGAGGATACTTCAAAAGATAGAGCATAGGGCGCGCAATTTTGAGAACACAGAATTCTTTGTCATCGGAGAAGACCGGCGCGTTAACGACATAACTGCAAGACTTCGCGATTTCTACAGAGAACGAGGCTATGAGCGAAAATCTAGGTAAGCTCTAAGATACATTCGCATATCTTGACTATTGAATCTTCTGATTTATTTATTCTTTCAAGGACTTTATTGTGGTCGAAAGGCTCGTTCACAAGACCCTCTGCATAATTCACAGGATTGCATATTGCCACGTACGGAATCTGCATCTGAGCGCAAAGCTGGGCTTCTGGCACAGCAGTCATTCCCAAAACAAGAGGCTTGTCAGAAAAGTAATACATCCTCATGACAGCATTAACTTCTGTCGGGGTTTCAATAGCATCCCCTTCATTTGTGATATAAGTTCCGCCATCAACAGGCGTAAAGCCTGCATTTTTTATCGCTTTCAAAGATATTTCTCTCAGCTCTTTATTGAACGGCTCTTTCATTGACGGATGGAAAACCTTTGCGTTGCTCCCGAAAGAATGCTGTGATGCTGCCAATCCCCTACCGTAAGTTGTAGGAACAATAAAAACTCCGTCATCAACCAAGCCCTTGCTTGTTTCGCAGCTTCCGACAGCGCTGAAAGAATACACTTTTTGCACGCCGATAGCATGCAGAAGAAAGATGCTGGCTTCATAACCTGTTTCTGAAACAAGCTGCGCAGGAGTCCTGAAACTTTCTTTTGTTCCTAGACCGTGCCTTGGAAGAAGGACAACTCGAGTATTTTCATATCTGCCAAGGGTATAGCTCAAGACAGGTCCATATTTAGTCTGAACATTATCAACTCGCATCCTATCTGCAAGTATCTTTTCAAGGCCTGTATAAAGCCCTGTTCCCCCTATAATAGCTATCTTTTTACCGTCAGCCATGGCAGTTTCGGAATTTCCGTAGATATTATATACGTTTCTATATGCTTGTGAGTGTTTAAAGTCTCGTTCGCCTGCTCTAACTGCATTTGCGCTGGCATCTCTTTTGCGTAAGAAGCAAATCAAACATACAATTCGACCTGAAGCTTGCGGACAGCAAGCTGAAGTTGAGAAGCAGACTACGCCTTATGCCAGCGCTAGAAATAGAGTGTCAAAAACCATCCGCAATGGTTTTTGAGCATGCTCAGAAATTGCTCGAGTTACGCCGAGAGCAATTTCCGACACACCAAAAGTGTTGTCTAACGATATGCTATTTGCGAACTTGCCATAAATGGCGACTTTAAACGCGCACTATATATTACTGCGACATTTCTGTCACGGAAAACCGGAAATCTTATAAACCGACCGGACAATATACAAGTAGGTGTTTTCTTGAGTTAGGCAGTAATATGGAACAATATGCAATACAACAAAATCTTGCACAGAGGCTGTTGCCTCAATCAGAGCTAAATGAAAGGCTGGAGTCGATAGCACAGCAGCCTGTTCAGCTAAACCTCGACCCGTTTGCAAAAAAGCTGGACGAGGCAGTAAATGATTTTGAGAGGGCATATTTGATAACTGCGTTAAAAGAGGCATGGGGCAATGTAACAAAAGCTGCAGAGATAGCAGGAGTCAACAAGAAGACTATCGAGAGAAAAGTCGGAGAGCTGAATCTTGCAGATGAGCTGCAATCGATAAGAAAAGAGCTTCCTAATCCGAGATACGAGCGCGCAAAAGAGATGGAAGCGAAGATAAAGGCAACACTTCTGCAGTACGCAGACCTGTACAAGCTTCCTGAAAATGAAAAAAGCGATTTGCTCTACAACAGAGTGCCTGCGGTTGCAAGAGAGCTGGCAGAGAAAACAAGATTAAAGCCATTGAAAGAAGCAAGGCAGGAGTTTGAAAGCAAATTAGTCAGCCAAGTGCTAAAGTATGTCCCTGCAGACAAGGCTGCAGAATACCTAGGAGTCAGCGAGAGGACTGTGGCAAGGAAAGCTCCTTACAGGAACTAAATTAGTTACTACTTTCTAGTAATATTTATAAATGACTGAGATATACTGCTTTCATATGGCAGCCACGCAAACATACGTTATTTACGAGGATCAGTCAGAAATAATTGTCCGCGAAAAACTGCCAGATGATGAAATGGAGCAGGCGATACAATCAATATCAAGGGCGCTGCTTTCTAAAGAGGGCGAATCGCTTTCAGATTTACTTTATGACAAAAAGAGGATTTGGCTTTTTGAGGAAGCCACGCATGCAGAGCCTTACAGGACTGCAATAATTGAAAGAGAGCACGAGCTGTTTGAAAAAGCGCTTTCAGACATCGTAAGCGAGGAAACAAAAAAAGAGCATATCAAATTCATACTTCTTGGATGCGGGCTTGGGAAGCTTGAAATAGAATCATTTGTATTGCCTTATGCAAAAAAAGGATGCTATCCGCCTGCAACAATTTACCCGTCAGACAAAAATATTGAAGTTCTTATAGAAGCTGAAAAATGCATCGCGGAAAGGATAGCAGGGTTCAAGGATACAATACACTTTGACAAGCATGACAGGAAACAGATTGACCTGTCGGATAGGGGCAACCTTAAGTCAAGAATAAAGCACACTCCTAACAGCAGCAATGTCATAGTTCTCGCAGGCAGGACATTCGGGAACTTTGATGATGAAAATTATCTTCTTAACGAAATTTATAATGCACTTTCAGAGGATGACGTTTTCGTATTCACTGTGGGGCTGGTGCAGGAATACGAAGAGATGAAAAAGCCTTACGTTACAAAGGAAGCGATGAGATGGCTTTCAGAGCCTTTTGTCGAAATAGGCTCGAAGATGGTGAACATAAGCCTTGATTATGACCAGAAAAAAATGCGCTTTGAGTGGAAAGTCAGCTTCCTTCATCCTACATGGGGCAAGAGGTTTTTGGTTGAGGACAAGTCCCTAATCATATCAAACAGGTATACACCGCTTGCAGTCACGAAAATGCTTGACAGGAACGGATTCAGCTACAAAGAAAAGGTTTGCAGTGACATATCAGCAGAAATATATGTCTGCAGAAAATCGCCGCCGAAAAGGCTAAAAGGAAAAATATTTTCCCGTACAGGAATTGCGACAATGGCGACAGCTGGTGCAGCAGTTCTTGCAGCTATTGGATATGCACATTCAGAAGAATTAGTTTCAATTTACAATGAAAAAGCTGTTTCAACTGCAAGAATAGCATCACGATCCAGCCAGCAGTTAGGGGAATACCTTTTCAAGGAAAAGAGAGGCGCTGATGAAGTAAGGAACATCTGCAAGAATCCTTTTTTTGACAGGCGAATTGCATCAAGAATGGAGAAAGACTACATGCTGGAACAGTTCGCATCATGCATTGCATCAACAAAAAATCCTGATGACGCAGTTCTCAAGCCAGTTTACGAAGATATTTTCAGAAAAATCAAGGAGTCAGAATTCCTGATAAACAAAGTCAGGAGGGACATTGCCACGAAAAAGGCTTTCATTGCGCTTTACAATTCAGGCATCATCAGAGGAGTTGACAGTTTTCTTGAAAAAAGCGGATTCAGCAAGGGAGAAAAAGCAAACACAAGATTGATTTTCAACCATCTGCTTGAGAAATCCCAGACAGCAGAAATTCCCGCAAGCCTTGAAGCAATAACTGGAAGCGACAGGGTTAGATATCTTGAAAATCTCAGCATGATAGCAATGGATTATGGGGACCTTGCCACATCAAAGGAAAGGCTTGTCGCTGCAAAAGAAGCTGCAGACAAAATAGACGCAGCCAGCGAAGTGAAAGCAAGGATACTTGCGAACCTGATAGAGATTGATGCGCTTCAAAGAAACAACACAAGCCTTGCACAATACCAGAAAGATTTGCACACATTGCTCGACAAGCTAAATCCAGAAGACGCAGGTTGGGCGCACTACCATATTGGGGAATCATTATGGAGAGTCAGGCAGCCTGAAAAAGCAATTGAAGAGTATGAAAGAGCACTC
Organism: uncultured archaeon; assembly: GCA_903907555.1. Lineage (GTDB taxonomy): Archaea > Nanobdellota > Nanobdellia > Woesearchaeales > CAIVOO01 > CAIVOO01. The sequence continues at coordinate 4,470 of CAIVOO010000021.1, forward strand.
GGGAAAAAAGGCTCGAAAACACTTGAAGGCTGGACAAGGCACAAGATTTGCGAAGCATACTATGATTTAGGCGATTACGAAAAAGCAAAAAAAGAATGCGAAAGAGCCCTGGGGATTTTCAGGAGCAATGAGACAGAAAAAGACAACTCAGGCCAGCTCTGGTCAAGGTTCACGCTTGCAAAGGTTTATGCAGGATCAGGAAACGTAGATGCAAAGGAAATGTTCGAGTCATTATCAAAGGAATTCACAGACATCAACGGATTTATATGCAGCAACAATAATCTTGCAAGGATTGCACTGCTTGCAGGCGACACAAAGTCTGCAAGAAAGCATCTCGAGATATCATCCAGGTCTCTTGATGACCCAAAAAAGTCAACGCCCAGCGGCAAGTATGAATATTTCCTTTCGAAACTTATGCAGGGCTACATAAACCTGCACGAAAAAAACAATGAAAGAGCCAGGGAGTTCTTCAGGTCAGGGCTTGAGATAATTGAAACTCTTGAAAAAGAAAGCAAAATTACATATTTGCTTGAGAAGGCATCTTGCTTAAAGCATCTAGATAAAAATGCTTATGACAAGATTGCAAAAGAAGTGGAAAAATCCACTTTGAAAGGGATAAAAGACGAGCTTCTCCTGAATTTTTAATGCAGCGCATATCTTATGTTGTAAACTTTTGAGTTGAGGATTATTTGATATTCTGAAATGTTCACAAAGTTTTTTCTGAGAGTATTTATCAGGGTATAAAGATCTGAGTGCGAATGGAGCACAACCTCAAATTCAAGGGTCCACTCCCACAGCGCCTTGGTGATGTATATTACATTAGGATTGACCTTGAGGAATGATATCAGCTTCTGCTCTGAATCTTTTGTCAGGTTGTCAAGCTTTATGAACACCTTGAAATAATTATATCCAAGCTTCTCATAATTAATTCCTACCCTGAATTCCTTGAGTATGCCTTTGCTGACAAGCTGCCTTATCCTTATGCACACCATCCTTGCAGAAAGATTCACTTTCTTTGCTATGTCGACAACAGGCATGCGGGCATCTTCTGTAAGCAGGTTAAGTATTTCTATGTCAGTGCTGTCTATTTCAGCCCTTTCTCCGCTGCCCACGACAGAAAAAGATATATCCTTGTTTTCGAAAAGGAATTTGTTCCTGAAATGGTATACTTCTGTTGCAATTGATATTGTCTTGTCGACAACATGCTTGTCAAATTTGTATATGAAATCATCATAAAAATTTTGAAGGTCGAAGACATCCTTGTTGTGGATTACGGCAACCATGTCCCAGTGCCCGTCGAGCGACGCAAGGAAGCCTACCTGCTTCTTGCTCTTGAAATATTCCACAATCTCATTTTCCTTCTCATCAGAGATGTTCCTGAATTTCAGCAGAAGCCTTGAATAATTGTAGCCGAGCTTTGTTATGTCAACAACAGAATAGAAGCTTGTTATTATGCCAGAGTCTACCATTGATTTTATCCTGTAAGCAACCACATGTTTTGGCAGGCGTATCTTCTTTCCAATCTGCGAAAACGACTGCCTTGAATTCCTGTCAAGCTCTGCAAGTATTGCCTTGTCCTTTGAATTTAGCTCCATTTTATATCATAATATCATTTTTACTTATAAATATTTCCATTTTGCTATAATTTATTCAAACAAATTATATATATTCGTAACTGCATAATATTCGTAATATGATGAATAATATTCGGGGGCAAAAATGAAAGAAACTCTATGCGCGATAGTTCTTGCAGTTGGATTGGCAGGAGGAAGCCAGGCTCTTGCACAGGAATGCGTTAAGCCTGAAGAAAAAATTGCTGTAAACCGTGCAGAAGAAATAACCGCACAAAAAACATGTGAATGGGGATTTTTCAAGAGCAGAGGCGACTGGGCTTTTGAAGATGCAAAGCTGAAATTTTCTTATGAAAATAATGCGCTGAAAATCAGCTATTCAAAGCCTAAAGACAATTGGCTGGGCGTATTCTATTCATTCGCGAAATGCGGCGAAATCAAGGATGAGTGCGCAGACCTGTCTGATTATGCTGGCATCAGAATAAAAATGAAAGGGAATGGGAAATTAAGAGCCCAGCTCACAGAAGGAAGGGGAAAAGAGTTTGGCGAAACATACCATTCAATAATAAGCCCAAAAAAAGAAGAAACTGAATACAGGATACCATTCTCTGATTTCAAATACAGAAAAGACTGGCAGCATCCGAACAGGGACAAAACATACAAAGACAAGATTCTCGTCGCCGACCTGGCGGCGCAGGGCTTGAAGGGCGTCAGTTTCAGGCAGATCTTTTGTGGCGGCCGGCGGCAGATACTGGCGCGGTATCCGAACTACGACGCGAAGA
>CAIVOO010000022.1 GCA_903907555.1 uncultured archaeon
AATTCCTTTGCCAGTTTTTCTGGGAAATCCCTGCCGACAAGGCAGTAATGGTCGTTCGCGTAGGCATAAAGCCCCACATTAGGGTTCCCTCTAATAGTTGTTATAAGCATATTCCCGATAGAAACAGGGGCTATTTAAAAAGGTTGTGGGGAGGTTTTATTAACCACTTAACAATAAAGATGATTTTATGTGGGGTAAAAAAATAGTGCTTCCCTGGGTGTCTGGCACGCCTCTTTATGAGGATGGCTACGTCGACAGGCTGTCAAAGCACAGAATCAGGGTTGAATTTCTTCATTATGCAGATGACGCTCTTTCGCAGTTCAATCAGGTGCAATATCCACTAATAATAATTAATACAACCTTATCATACAGGAATGTGCGGCTTGAGTGGCATCAGCTGGCTGATGTTCCAATAAAGCTTGTAAGAGAAATACGTGAAAATACAATTAACAGAAAAACTCCTCTTATACTTACGTCCTATTCTAAAAAAGAAAAAGATCCTCTGCTTGAGAGGGTTATAAGCCTTCAGAAAGAATTGGGTGACATAGAATATTTTCATCTGCCTGACACTAATATTGATACTTTAGTTAAAGAAATTGTTTTGAAATTAAAATAAAAAAAGTCCTCAATCAACTGATTGAGGGAAGTTTCTATTGCTTAGAATTTTTTATGCTTCTGATAGCAATCTCTGCAATAGACTGGTTTGCCTTCTGCTGGCTTGAAAGGAACTTCACATTCCTTGCCGCAATCTGCGCAAGTTGCCTTATGCATTTCTCTTGGGCCGCCGAAACTTCTTCCGCCGCCTCCACCGAATTTATTTCCAAATCCCATTTTACTTATTCACCTATGTGTTTATTACTTATTATATACTCGATTTGCTTAGAAATCACGTATATTAAGTGTAAAATCCGAAGGGTAGTATATAAAGGTATGTTTTTTACTCTGCCGAAAAGTAACAAATCTTTATATAAACTGCTTCATAAATCACTCTAAAACAGGAGGTGTTTTAATGGCTAAAAGTTGGTTAGATTGGTTAGCTCTAGTTCTTGTCATCGTTGGTGGCTTAAACTGGGGTCTAGTAGGTTTATTTAAGTTTGACCTTGTAGCAACTATTTTCGGGTCAATTAGCTGGCTGCAAAACCTAGTATACATCTTGGTTGGATTGGCAGCATTGTATCTGATATATTATGCATACAAGAAGTAAACCTTTTCTTTTTTTCTTTTTTTTACAAAATTTTATATATGCTTCTGATATACAAATTCTATGGATAACGAAAGCATAATCAGGCAGACAGAGAATTACGCCAAGGAGAAGCTTTCTGGCGAAGGCTCTGGGCATGACTGGTGGCATGTTTACAGGGTTTGGAAGACAGCCTTGCATATAGCTGAGCATGAGAAGGCTGATTTATTTGTTGTCCAGCTGGCTGCATTGCTGCATGACATTGCTGACTGGAAATTTAATTCTGGAGACGATTCTGTAGGGCCGAAACTTGCAAAGGAGTGGCTTGAAAAATTGAATGTTGATTCTAAAATCATATCTCATGTCTGTGACATAATCCAAAATATGTCATTCAAAGGCGCTGGAGTCAAATCCCTGATGAAGACGAAAGAAGGCATGATTGTTCAGGATGCTGACAGGCTTGACGCGATTGGCGCGATAGGTATCGGCAGGGCTTTCGCTTATGGCGGACACGCTGGCAGGGAGATGTACAATCCGAACGAGAAGCCTGTAATGCATCAGACATTTGAGCAGTACAAAAGCGCCAAGGGCACAACAGTAAACCACTTTTACGAGAAGCTTTTTTTGCTTAAGGATTTGATGAACACCAAGACTGCAAAGCGAATGGCTGAAGGCAGGCACGTGTTCATGGAGCAGTTCCTGGATGAGTTCTACAAGGAATGGGAAGGGAGTGCTGAATCTGTTCAAAGACCAAAGATTGGCGTTGGTGTATTTGTTATTAAGGATGGAAAAATCTTGATGCATAAAAGAAAAAATGCTCATGGCGACGGAACCTGGAGCCTTCCTGGCGGACATCTTGAGTGGAATGAAACAGTTGAAGAATGTGCTAAACGAGAAGTTCTTGAAGAGTCTGGCATTGAGATAAAAAATCTAAGGCATGCTGGTTTCACGAGCGGAGATTTCTTTCCAAAAGAAGGCAAGCATTATGTAACATTATACATTGTTGCAGATTATGATTCTGGTGAGGTTAGAGACATGGAACCTGACAAGTCTGAAAAATGGAGCTGGTTTGAATGGGGCAGTATACCAAAGCCATTGTTCCTTCCGATGGAGAATTTTTTGAAGTCAGGGTATAATCCTTTCAGATAGTTTTATTAATCAGCTATTGAATTTGTTCTCGGTTTGATATGAAACTACCTAAGGCTGTGCTTGAATAC
>CAIVOO010000023.1 GCA_903907555.1 uncultured archaeon
AGGGCTAAAATTGAAGCTCTAAGAGATAGGGTAAAATCACTTGAAAAATCATATCTTCACACAAGGGAAAAAGTCCTTGAAGACATACTGCCTGAAGCTTTTGCATTGGTGCAGGAGACAATCAGAAGATTCCATGATAAGAAAATAACTTATGATGTTCAGGGCGTGTCGCAGACTTGGAGCATTCCAAGGGCGTACGACGAGCAGATTGTTGCAGGAGCTGTTCTAAGCAATCATGAGATTGCAGAGCAGGCTACAGGAGAGGGAAAAACACTCACTGCAATCTTTGCAGCATATCTTAATGCTCTCGACGGAGAGGGAGTTCATATTGTAACGCCTAATGACTACCTTGCAGAAAGGGACAGCCAGATGATGGGGCCTATACTTAAGGCATTAGGGATAAGCGTAGGCAATGTCAAGGATGATATTTCTAATGAGGAAAAAGCAGAGCAGTACAATAAAGATGTAATCTATGCATCAAATGAGCAGTTTGCATTCGATTTCCTAAGAAGCCAGCTGGTTTCTGACATATCGGACAGAGTATACAAGCCGGCGACTATGGCGATAGTGGACGAGGCAGACAATATCTTGATAGATAAGGCTCTTACTCCTCACATAATCTCTTCAGAAGCGACAAACAGCGGAAGATTATACAACCTGCTGAATGACATATTGACTGACGAGAAAGGCGAATTGCTTTTAGTGCAAGCTCAAAAAAAGAAATTCAAGAGCTATTCAGAAGAGAAAGAAGCATCATTTGACGAGAAATATGAAAATGGAGACTTCTTCATTGAAGGAAAGAATGAATCTGTATCTTTAACGGAAGATGGCTTGAAGAAAGTTGAAAGCATTATTGAAGCAGCAATAGGAAGAGAAGCTTTTGAAAAGGCAAAAGAAGATTACAAGAAGCAGCTTGAAGCTGAAGAAGGCACAGAGCTGACAGGAGATTTCTATTTCCCATTCATGCAAGAAGTTCTTAATGTAATAAACGCACATACAGTGTACAAAATAAATGAAAAATATCTTGTCGAATACAAGGCAGTCCTTGTAGACCCAGAAACCAGCCAGGTTATAATGGAGCTTGGGCAAGATGCTGTATTTAATGAGATAAGAAACAGGAGATTCAATCCAAAAAATCCACACTCTATGGTAAAATATTCTTTGAAAGAAACTGATGATAGTTATGAGATTCAAATATTCGATAAAGACAAAAAATCTGAAAGCGATGACGAACCACAATTGCTTGAGGGCGTCCTTAGAAACGAATGTCAGGTTAGAATAATTGACCAGTATATAGGGCAAGTCCAGAAAGGCACAAGATGGAGACGCGGGCTTCATCAGGCAATAGAAGCGAAGGAGCAGCTTTTTGCAAGAGCTGAAAGCTCAAGCACAGAGCAGATAAGCCTTCAGAATTATTTCCTGACACAGTATTCAAAGCTTTCAGGAATGACAGGAACAGCAATCACTGACGAGCAGGAGCTGAAGAACATTTATGGACTTGAAGTTGTACAAATACCGACGCACAAGCCTTCAGCAAGAGCGGATTCCGGATATAACATTTTCATTAATACAGAAGCTGCAATAGAGAAAGCGCTAGATGATATAGTGAATATACATCTTAGCGGAAGGCCTATACTTGTTGTAACAACAAGCGATGATGCATCTAATTATTTTTACCAGAAAATGATTGAGAAAGCTGTGCCAAAAATTGTTGACAAAATTGTTGCACGGCAGGATTTAAGCAAGCTAAAGCTGCCTGAAGAAATAGTAAAGTTAGGAATAACCCGTGAGCAGGTAGTGAGGGCAGGATTGACAAATAGTGTTCAGAAGAATATGCAGCTTTTGAATGCACGTGAAACTTACGATGACCAGTTAAAACAGGCAAACATTATTGCGCAAGCAGGAATGCCTGGAAGCATTGTTGTTTCTACCCAAATCTGCGGAAGAGGCGTTGACATTAAATTAGGAGGCGCAAATTCCGAGGAGAAAATGCACGATGCAGTAAACTCGAGAGGGGGATTATGCATTATAGGCATAGGCATGCAGCAGGATGAGAGAATAGAGCGCCAGATAAACGGCAGGGCTGGAAGGCAGGGAGACAATGGCTCAAGTGTTTATTACATAGGACTTGATGATCAACTTGTCAGAAGGTTCATACCTGAAGGAAGCACAATTGCAAAAATGCAGGAGTTGTCTTTTACTTTCCAGGATAAGAGCAAACCTCTGGAAAATACGAATTTTTTGACAGATGCTTTCCATGAACTACAGCATAACATAAGAAACCATCATTTCGAAGGCAGAAAAAATGTGTGGGAGTACGACAACATAACAAACATGTTCCTTAACGGAATAAGAGGGTTAAGGGATTCTGTGCTCGAAGACAAGGTAAACAAGACAGGAAGCACTCTAAGCTATCTTGTCAATGATTACGTGAGAAGCCTTGGCCAGCAGCTAAGTGAGAAGAATGGAAGCATAACATTCTATGAATTGCAGAACCACGCAAGACTGCTCGGATGCGATGATTTATTGAAACAATTTGATGACCCGACAAAAGTAGATGCAGTCGCAAGAAAGCACATTAAAGATGCTTTGTTAAATGCAGTGTCTGTATTTGAGCAAAATCCTTCAAGGCTTTATGCAGGAATGCAAAAAATCTGGGCTGAAGTTCCTGAACACGTGCAGAAGCAAATGCTTGGTGGAGTGCTTTCAGAATTGTCGCAACTTACAACAAGTTATGTTGGAATACTCGATGATCTGAAGATGCAAAGATATGGAGCAAACAGTCCTGAATTGGAGAAAGTCGCATTTTTGAAGAATAACGAATCAATAATCAGGGCAGAGCTTGGAAAGATAGCATACAAGGCATTAGACTTACTTGTTGAAAGTCATTCTATGTATAAATCTGAACCTGCTGAAGATAAGAAAGTTTCGCAGGCATAATTATTTTTTTTTAAGTAAATAATATAAACCCTTTATTCATAATCACCTCTGTGAAAAAGAAAAAAGCGGTGCTGATTATTTTACTTTCAATAATCCTGTTTATTTTCTGGTGGGCTCTGCACATGATAATGCAGTATTTCGCCTGCTATTGGACAGGCAATGCAGCTTCTGTCATTTCATACCTGCCGATTACAGAGATAATGTGCACAATGAAACATTACAGCACGGCTCTAGTATTGCTTTATATCCTGACGCCGTATGTATTGAGTGCATCAGTGCTTTTTATTTACCAATTTGCGAATTACAAAAAACTAAATATTTTTTTTAAGGTGCTGCCGCACGCGATATTCGCAGATGTGATGTTCAATATTGTGTTATCGATATTCCATGAATCAGATTTCACGCAGCTCGCCAAGCATGCTCCCAAACTTTACACTTGGATTTCTGTCGCTATTCTTTTCGCAATAATATTCATGTGGGCGAGAATTGTATTCAAGAAAGCAAGGATAAATAAAAAAGCTTTATAAACAAACACAATTCTATTTGCTTTATGCCGTCGTGGCACAACCTGGTAATGCGCTGGCCTTGAGTCTTAAGGCAAGCTAGCCAGTTTCCGAAAGGATTTCCCGGTTCAAATCCGGGCGACGGCGTTGTATCTTGACGACATTAAGAAATCAATTCCTGAAAAGCTCTATTCTGTCCTGAAAAATGAGGGCATCAAGGAGCTTCGCTCCAGCCAGGAGAAAGCGATACATGCAGGGCTGTTTGAGAAAAAGAATCTTCTGATAAGCACTCCGACAGCTTCTGGAAAGACTTTAATTGCTGAGATGGCTGCTGTATCGGTAATCCTGAATGGGGAGGGAAAAGCAATCTATATTGTTCCGCTCAAGGCATTGGCGACAGAGAAATTCAAGGACTTCAAAAGAAAATATGGAAACTTGATGAAAATTGCTATTTCCATTGGGGACTTTGATTCTGATGATTACAAATTGCATTCTTTTGATTTTATTTTGACAACTTCTGAAAAGTTTGATTCATTAATCAGGCACAAGATTCCATGGATAAACCTTGTAAAGGTTGTTGTTGTCGACGAGATACACCTGCTTAATGATGCAGACAGGGGGCCGACACTGGAGATTCTACTGACTTTGCTGAAGAAGCAAATCCCTACAGCGCAGATAATTGCGCTTTCTGCAACAATAGGGAATCCAAAAGACCTGGCGCATTGGCTGGATGCAAAGCTTGTCGAAGACAAGTGGCGCCCAATAGAGCTGCACAAAGGGATTTATTTTGACAGAAGAATAGAATTTTATTAAATAATAAAATAAAAATTTAAAAATTAAATGCTCTTTACGAAATTTTTCATTACTTTTGTAATGAAGGGTATCTCGAACATTTCGCCCTTGGCTGTCTTTATCGCATATATTATGCTCAGTACGAACAGAGCGAGCATCAGCAGTGATGTCAGCATCCACCAAATATATCCTAAAAATGGTATGAATATCAACACCATTCCGACGATCCACATGGCAATATACACTGCCAGCGCTCCAAGCCCGAAAAATGTTGCCTGGTATGCATGATACTTCACATACTTGTCATCTTTCTCAATTATTGCAAGCACAACTGCGATTATCCAGATAGGATATCCGATTGCTGCAAGAATCTTTTTATCATTGTTTTCTTTTGCCATATTACCAACCTCCTTCTAATGATTGTCCTAAAAGCGTCATTGTTATTACAGGATTTATGAACATTGCTAAAATCAATCCCATAATCCCGAAATATGGTATTATTGAGAGTATTATGAAAATGAATGTGCAGGTTACAAAAGCCAGCAGCCAGGCAACAAGATAATGCCAGCTGAATGCTTTCCAGAACTTCAGCCCCTCAGCAAAATCATTGCTGTGCGCAAACAGTATCAGGCCTGCAGGCAGCGTGTAAAAATATAATATTGCAAATGCCCACACCCAATAATAAAGCCCATCTATTGCTGTAGCAAGCTGATTGAAGTCTCCCTTAAACATTAGGAGGAATCCAGAGCCTGATGTAATCCATATAATTATGATTAAAGGAATCAAATAAATCAGCGCCATGATGAAAACCATTATCCCGTGCAGGAACAGCTCTCCCCACTTGTCCCAGTCAGGAAGCTCTGATCTCCTTTTCATCGAATGCGCTCCGCATCTTAGGAAATATCCATAAACAAAGAAATTTGCTATCGGTATTATGCCTAATATTACGCCTATTAAGAATTTTGTTATGTCTGAAAACGGCCTTAACAATGCTTCCCTAAAATTTAACACTTACACACCCCTTTTATCTTATGATTATGAGATTCATATAAAAACTTTTCCAAAAGTTATTTATACACAGCTAATATTCAATTTATAAAAGAGGTGTGTTATGGAATTAGTATTGTCAAAAAAACCAAAAAATCCAATCATAATTCAGGGTTTCCCCGGCTTCGGCCTCGTTGGAAACATAGCAACAGAATTTCTGATAGAGCATTTGAAGGCCGAGCAGATTGGCAGCATAAAAATCAAGGAAATCATGCCGGTTATCGCCCTGCACGAGGGCAAGGTTGTTCATCCTGTCGGGATATTTTATGACAAGAACACAAACATTGTGTTAGTACATGTAATCGCAAATGCGCAGGGTGTTGAATGGATTCTTGCAGAGCAGATAGCAAATCTTGCGAAGCAGCTGAATGCTTCTGAAATTATCAGCATCGAGGGTGTTAGTGCGCCTTATGCGAATGAAACAAATTTTCAGGCATTCTATTACACTAATGACGAGAAATGCAAGAAGAAGCTTGAAGCCGTGTTAAAGCCCTTGAAGGAAGGGATTGTTGTTGGTGTCACAGGAGCCCTTCTTTTGGATGTAGGCATAACTCATACTTCTATTTTTGTCGAGTCGCATTCCGGGATGCCAGACAGCAAGGCTGCTGCAAAGGCGATAGAAGTATTAGACAAATATCTTGGCTTGTCTATTGATTATCAGCCCCTGCTGAAGCAGGCTGAGAAGTTTGAGGAGAAGCTCAAGAAGATCATGGAGCAGAGCCAGTCTGCTGTTGCAGAGCAGGATAAGAAGAAGCTAGATTACATAAGTTAATTTGTCATTTTTTAGTGACAAATAAAATAGAAAGATTTAAATACTAGTTCTTGATTTCTATATACATATGACAGGAAAATCTGGGAATGTAATACCCATCAATGGAAGTGTGCAGATACCTGATGAGCTGCAAGAACAGCTTAATGAGGCATCGTTGCCTGGAAAAATTGTTGATTTAGTTAAGACTATGTATGGCAGACAGAGAGCTCTTGAGATAGAAAACAAGCGCCTAAAAACAAGGATTGAATCGGCAAAAAAGGATGGTCAGGATAATCTTGAGCTTGCGCAGATGTACTGCGATGATTCAGAAGGGCTGAAAGACAAGCTTGCAGAGCTCGAGATAGCGCTTGAAGCTTCAAATAAAAAATCAGGAAAGGACTTCTTGACAGGTCTTCGCAAAAAGGATGACAATGTTTATGATGAGATAAAATATGCGATAGAAAAATGCAGGCAAGAAAATCTTCCATTCGCTATGATAATGATGGATTTGGATTTATTTAAGCAATATAATGACAAGTACGGGCATATTCAGGGCGACAGCGCTTTGAGAACAGTCGGCGAGATACTTACCGCGCAGTCGAGAGCTTATGATTTAGTGGTGCGTTATGGTGGAGAGGAGTTTTTGGCTTTTATGCCGTATGTTGATGTTAATGATG
>CAIVOO010000024.1 GCA_903907555.1 uncultured archaeon
CTGCAGCAAAGCCTCCACAGGTAAAGAAGCCTGTAAAAGTAGCTGAAAAACCATCCTCTACATTAGGAACAGCCGTAATGCAGACACCTTCTGCAGCTGCAGGAGCATTAAGGAATATATTCAATTTCCCGGCAAGCATTGCTGCAGCTGCGCGAATTTCTATTAGGATAGCTGCTAGCTTGATGGCTGCATTTGCCACCATATTTTCTCCCTCGATACCAGCTCAAGCAGAAACTGCTGCTCAGCCAGCTACTGAGGCGAATATAATCCAGCCTGAAGAAAAAGCTCCTGTAGCGCCTGCTGAGAACAAAGTTTTAGTTTATGACGATGCATTGCAAAAAACAATTGATGAGCATGCATCATATATGACCCAAAATGGTGCAGATTCAAGCATGGTAGTTGAGAGTTTGGTTAATAATTTCATTAATAATCCTACAACTGAACAATCTATTGCCGTGATAAGCATACCTGTAGCGGTTGCTAACAATTACCTTGGCCAGAAAATAGGCACAGAGATGATGTCGCGTGTTCTCGATAAAATAAAGGAGCTAAAAAGCATGGCTTATCCAGCAACCGAGGAAAGGGGTTCTGCTCAGGCATATCTAGGAACTAGGGAGCTCGCATTGATGGATAGGGTGCAGGCTGAACAGCTTGCCTCATGGTTTAATGAATATAAAAATGAGCTGAAAGCCAGGTTTCCTGAAAAGGCAGTTTACATAGATGAATTCCGCATGGATATTGGTATCCATAAAACCGATTTTAAGCAGGGATTGGGAAAAGAAAGAAATGATGCTCTTGTTGTTGAAGCAGAAGATGCTGCAGAAGAAGCTTTCATGATTGCTTCGGGTGTCGCGTACAATGGCGAAAACAGGGGAAAATTGAATGGCCAATTAACAACAGTTTCTGAGACAGCAGACTTTGGGCTTGAAGCATCAAGAAATACGGGAAAAGAAAAATTCATACCTTTCAGGGTTTTCAATCCTGGAAGTCCAGAGCATGGCAGGATGCCGAGACTTAATCACGACATAGGAATCATTAATATCGAATTAGAATCCGGAACATTGACTCAGCAGGAGCTTACAGATTTTGAAATTAAATCATTGAAAAAACCAACCAATCCGAGAATTTACAAGACGTCAAGCCGCGATAAAGTCATCGAATACATGGAGTCTGGCAAAATAACTGATAGCTTTGCGCTTATGGCGCAGGGCGACGAGATTTATGTAACTTTCAAAGATGGCCAGAAAATAAAAGACTTCTTTGTGGAGCTTGATAACTTCAATGCATTCAACACCAGATACAGCCCTGACGAAACTGATACAATCTACAAGACAATCCTCAACAACATAGACACTTACCTGCGAAATAATCTTGTTCCTGGAAGGGATTTAGTAAGCGTCCTGAACGGGATAAATGATGTTATTTCAGAAACTGAAGTAACTGTCGATGGCCAGAAAACAACAATTGGCCAAATGCAGTTCCAGACAACAAGAAAGACGCCCGCAGGAAGATTGCCAGAGTGGATAAATGACAAAGGCCAAGTTAAGATTTCAGCCACTCAGCCAGAAGAGTATATGATAAGAACTGCAACTCTCACAGCTTCTTCAACATACGATAATAGCTATGTAACAAAAGAAACAGCAAAAGAAAGATTTGATTCCTTAGCAGAACAAAATTCTATTCAAAAATTACTGGGTAAAGGCAAAGTAATGCATGTTGATGAGATAGAGAAAGCAATAACTGGTGGATTGGTTGATAAACTAAGAAAAGAAGCGGATAAGAATGCCGCTGCAGCTGCTAAGTTCAAAGCAGCTGAAGCAGAAAAAATTGTTATTGCAAAGAAATTTGCTGATTTTTCATCCACGTCTGCTGTTGATTTTGTCGGCGGAACAAATTCGCAGCTTTACAAAGCACTAACTGCTTACTATCCTAATCAGAAAATAAATATTATCGAGTTTTCAGGAAATGATGAACAGCTTATTAAGTACATTGAATCGCAAGGCTTGAAAGACGGCGATGTTGTTCTGATAAAATATTACAAACCTGCAGATAAGTCAAAACCTTGGGATAAGGACAGCATTGCAGTATTTGCCGACAAATTCGGGAATATCAAGAATTTGCAAGGAAGGCTTGGAACTTCTGCTGTCTGGGAAAAGTTTGTCTTTAATTTAAGGACAGAAATGGATCCAGGTAAAAACGCAGTTGACTTGAAAGAAGTCTATTTGGCAGAAAATATGCGCGGAGCTGGAATAGGTGGAGAAATATTCGACAACTACATTAAATTAGTGTC
>CAIVOO010000025.1 GCA_903907555.1 uncultured archaeon
AGCTTCTTTTGCTATTTTCAGATAAGTTTCTGCAATGAACGCTGGCTTCAGATTGTGATATTTTGAAATGAATCCCTCGACAACCTCTGTCTTTCCTGATTTCGCAAGCAAATCAGCTAAATCATTGGCTAATCCATATTCTTTTACTCTTTCAGACTTTTCGCTGATTAATTCAGGGATTTTAATATTTTTTAAATCAGTCTTTATCGACTGGACATCTGTTTCAGGATACATCCTTGCAGCTCCAGGTATTGGTCTCATGAATGATGTTGTTCCATCTTCATTCGGTTTCCTAACTTCCTTTGGAACTCCATTGAAGCATTCTTTCAATCTTACAACCACGGCATTCAGCGCTTTTTTCGCCTTGGATTCTTCTTCAGCAATTATTATGAAACCGTCGCCAGGTTTTACATCCAAATCTTTCTTTATTTTTGCAATCTCATCAGCAGCCATCCCATATTTTGATAAGTCTTCATCAGAATGAAACAATCCCTTGACTCCTGCTGCAACTTTCGCCCTGTCAGACAATTCTGTTCCCAATCTTTTGTTGGGTTGGATTTCTTTTCCAAGCAATCCTGCAAATCCTGCAGCTTTTATCCCAAGAATCACACCGCCCTTGTCTAAAGATGATTTTATTATTTTTGACTGGCAGTTTTGTAGATTTATTTTTTTTATTTCAGGATTTTCAAACTTTTTCAGGGAATTTTTGATTTCAACAAGCGCAATTTGTCTTTTTACTTCATTTTCTACAAGAGTTGGAATCATTTTCAGGTCCTGCGCGCCCTTGATTTCAATTCTTGCACCATCTTTTATTGAGATATTGATATCCTGCCTTATCGTTCCAATTCCACGCTTTGCTTTTCCTGTAGAACGCAGAATCATTCCAATCTTTTCAGCAGTTTCTTTGCACTGCTGTCCGGATTTTATATCCGGATCAGTTGCTATTTCTAGTAATGGAATTCCTAACCTGTCTAATCTAAAAACAGATGCCCCCTGCTCCTGTCTTATGTCTTTTGCAGCATCCTCTTCAAGGAATATTCCCTTTATTCCAACTTTGCCTTCAGAGGTTTCGAGATAACCTCCAGAGGAAACCATTGATGTTCTCTGGAATCCGGAGACAACCGAGCCGTTGATGATCGTCTTTCTCATCACTTCGACTTCATCAACAACATTCGCTTTCAGAATCAGAGCAACCTGCAATGCCGCTTCTAATGCATCCTTGTTTATATTCATCGGCGGCTCTTCATCCAATTCAATCAAACAAGTCGTGTCAGAATAAGCTTCATAGATGAATTCCTTCTCTTTCTCCATCTCCATCCTTGCAGCGACATCAATCTCTCCTGTTTCGCCAGCCACTGCGCGCAATTTTCTCTTAACAATAATATCTGGCGTATCATCACGCAAAAGAGTAGGGCAGTTGCAGAATAATTTCTTTCCCTCCAACTGCTGATGCACTTCGATACCGCATTTGAATCCTAATTTTGCGTAATCCATTTTACAATAAGAATCCTTCAGGCTCTGTCCTTTCGCTTATCTCGCCGACTATGTTCTTTACAATCATTTCCTTGACTTGTTTCGGATAATTGGAGAGTAGCCATGCCAATTTTATGAATGTTGTCTCAGGCGTCATGTCAGAATAATTTCCGAGAACTCCCATTTCTTGAAGTTCCCTTCCTGGCGAATACACATTTATCTGTATTCTTCCGTAGATTGTCTGAGGAGACACAACAACAGGCATTTTTTTTGCGAGTTCAGATATTGCTTTCCTTATCTTTGTGTGCTCTTTTGTGAATTCATCAATCTCTGAGATTGGCGCATGCCCAAGGCCTGTTCCTTCAAGCACAAGCCCGTCGAAGTTCTTGTAGCATTCGAACTCTTCAGCGAACATGTTTGGATGCATTTTTAGGAATGCAATCTTGAGATTTTCCTTTATTGGCATTATCTTTAATTTGGAATTTGACTTTTTCCTGTAATTCTTCCTGATGATTATTATCTTTTCCCCTTCAATAATTGCCCAGGGCAGTTGGTTAATCGGCCTGAACGTGTCCCTTCTTGAAGTGTGCATCTTCCTTGTCTTTGTCGCAGGCAGGATGAAGAATGAATCATCGCTTTCAGTCTTGTGCATGCATAATGCAACTTCTGCAAAATCTGTCTTTGTAATGAATCTTGCAGCAGCAATCAAGTTAGTTGCCGCATCGCTCGAGCCCCTGTCAGAACTTCTTTGCGCTCCAACTAGAATAACTGGTATTGGCAAATCCTGAAGAATGAACGCGAGCGCAGCGCTTGTATAATGCAGTGTGTCAGTTCCGTGCGTTATTATTACGCCTTCAGCGCCATTTTTTATTTCCTTCTCTACTTCCTTAGCCATCAGGTTGTAGTGCGCGAATCTCATGTCATCGCTCCACATGTTCCTGATAAGTCTCGATTCCACATTGGCTATATCCCTTAATTCAGGAAACATTGCAAGAATCTCTTCAGGAGTAAACCTCGCGATTACACCGCCAGTGTTATAATCGACTTTGCTTGCGATAGTTCCGCCTGTATGGAGAATTGAAATTTTAGGAAGCCCTTTTTTCTGGGCTATAGGCTTGGCAGGAGTCTCTTTAGCAGAATACTTCTGTATGACTGTCATGCTCTCAACTTTTTTCTTTTCAATGCCTATATTATAGCCATTGTCGAGCTTTATGACAACAACTCCCTCTTTGCTGCTGGGCATAAGAACTCCCTCTGCAGTGCCCTTGTCATATTTTAGCTTTACCAAATCACCTTCTTTTGCCATGTTGAATATAGCTAAAATCTAATAGTATAAAAAGCTTGTTGAATACTTAAATAATAATTATTCTAACAAGGGTGGGCGGGTGTCAAAGTATTCTCTAATGTTGTATAGAAGCCCCCACGTCCCCCTCTCGGCCACAATATTGAAAATATAATCAAAAACACATCTACTTGTTGATATGCACAATCTTTGCAGGTGGAAATCCATTAAAGTGTGTACTTGATGCATTAGTGTATGCGCCTATGTGCTCTGCATAAACTAAATCCCCCAGTTCAAGAGGAGGGAGCTGCGCATTCTGGCTTATGACATCAAACCCATCGCATGTCCTGCCGAATACAGTGCATATTTCAGTATGGCCTTTCTTGAGCGCCCTGACTGGATACTGGATGTGGTCAAATATCTGTCCAGAAAAAGTGTGATATACACCATCGTCGATATAATAGCATGCTTTGCCGTGCTTAATTGCCTTCCCTATAACTTCGCAAATCAATGTAGCAGCTGTCGCAACCATGCATCTGCCTGGCTCTGCGATGATTTCAAACTCATCTGAAGGGAATAGCCTATCTGTCTCGGTATTTAATAATTTTGCAAGCTCCTCAAACTTTTTGTCCTTGCGGCTGTATTTTACAGGAAAGCCTCCGCCTATGTCCACCAGTCTTTTTCTTTGTTCGCGGCTGAAACCAACAACATATCCCCGAGCCTCTGCTTCGTTGAATACTTTGTATGCGAACTCCAGAGCCTGAACATAGTTTGAGAAATTATTGCACTGGCTTCCTACATGAAAGCTAACGCCTTCGACTTGAAGCCCAGAGTCTATAGCGACAGCAATTAAATCAACAGCCTCGCCGCTGTCAACGCCAAACTTGTTGGAGAGCTCTACTGTAGAGCCTGTGTTCGGGGACCATAGCCTTAATACAAGCCCTGCATTTGGGGCATATTGCTTTATTTTTCCGATTTCTGCAAAGTTGTCAAATGTTGTAAGAGGCTTATATTTGTTTAATTTTTTAAGGGTGCCTTTTTTCTTTACAGGATGCGCATAAATTATCTTCTCCCAGATGAAATCTCTTCTTTCTTCAGGAGTGAGATCCTTAATCATCCTATGAACAAGCAAAAACTCAGGATATGAAGCAACATCAAAGCTTCCGCCAAGATCGTAGATTGTCTTGACAATCTCTGGAAGGGAATTGGCCTTTACTGCAAAATATGGCTGTACTCTTGGAAGAGCTTCGGTAAATGCCCTGTAATTGCGCCTTATCTTTTCATGGTCTACAATAAGAACTGAATTGCCATCAATGTGATGAACTCCATTCTTCCTTGCAATCTTCTCCAACCTTTCAAGCTTTTCTCTTTTCATTTTTCACCTCTATACAGGCAGCCTGAAGTTCCTGAACTGCCACGGATCTGATTTGTCAGGCAGGTTCGCAGAGTTTTCCTTGAAATAGACTTTCCTGTTTTTCAAAGGAGTCCAGTCATAAGCCTGAGAAACAAACTTTCCTAAGTAAGGCTTTGAAACTTCCAATACATAATCATGCGGAAGGTCATCTGGCAAGCACAACCCTTTTCTAGGGTTCTCAATCATCCACATTGCTGCAGAAACAACACCTAATGCGACCTGGATTGTGGTAGCATTCTGTCCAGGCACAAGCCTTCTCGATTCATCAATGCTTAAGATGCTGCCTGTCCACCACGATTTGTATTCGTGGCCCATCAAGAGCGCTCCAAGGATATCCTCTCCCTTGGTGACTTCATCGTTCATAATCCTTAGATTTTGCTGTAGGTCATAATTTCTGCATTTAAGCTCATGCAGAGAAGCAATAGTCTCATCGCAAGGCATGTAAGCATAATGCACAGTCGGCCTGTACATAGGATTGCCTTGCTTGTCTCTTACTGTTAGCCTGTCTGAAATCCCGAAAGCCTCGCCATGCCTGATTACCATCCCAACAATCTCATAATCAGGAACCCATGACCTTACAAAAGTGTTTATTCCCATCTGCGCCAAAAATATCTGGTTTCTTGGACCCTGCTGTGGAACAACTGCGTTAAGAGGAAACTCTTTCTCGTGAGTGCCCCATCCCATCTCTGCAGGCGCAGTGCCTTCTTCCCTTAATCCTTCAATGCTCCATGTTCCGACAAACTCATTGATTTGCTTTGGCTTGTTTGTTATTTGGGTATCACGCTCGCTGCAGTGGATGACTTTCACTCCAAGTTCCATTGCAAGCCTTGCAAAATCTCGTTGCCTTGCATACTGCGCAATCCCTTCATGGGTATGTACTGGGTAGATTCTTTCGTCAAGCACTCTCTCAGCTATATCAAGAAGCCCCCTCTTTGTAAAATGAGAGATAAGCCCTGGATTTGCGCCGTGGTCGACGACTGCTGTTGTAGCATCTTTCCAATCCTTGCTCATTTCCCGAAGAGCCATCTGCCTAAAATATAATGATTTCTCATAAGGAGTCTTTGTGAATATTTCCCCGACAGAATCCCACTGCTCAACAGATGTATTAACATATAGGACTTTATGGTCATGGCACCAGCCGATAATGTCGCAGGCGCCTATGTTCCAAGCTAAATCAATCAGCACATCCCCTTCTTCAAGATGCTGGGATAAAATCTCATCAAGATTTTCATTTGTAATTTTTTGTTGTTGGAAATTCACTCCTCTTTCCTTGAGACTTGCTATAGACTGAGTTTTGTCTTCTATGTCAATAACAGTAACATTCTTAGGATCCACATCAATATGATCCAGAAGTATCGGCATCGTGCATTGCGATACAGAACCATAGCCTATTGTAAGAATCTTTTTATCAAACTTTATACCCATCAAAACCACCCCGAACCATTTTTAAAAGAAGATTATTCGATGTATTTATAAAAATTTGTTTTTTTACTACTCCCGAAAAGGTTCCACTGGACATCCTCACACAGGGTTTTTATATTACCTGCCAATGTCTTAGTGCATGATAAGAAACAGCTTCTTGTTTTTGCCAGGCATCAGGGCTGAAAAAGAGAGGAAAATCTGGGCTGACGGGGCGACTTCCTGGGGAAAATTTCTTGAAAAAGACAGGATTGCAGGAATTTCCAAGCTGCGAAAGCCTGTTTTTGATACTCTATTGAAAAATGCGCAGAGGCAGCTGGAGGATTACAACTCAAGCTACTTTGCAGAACGGATGCCTTCTGTTGAAAACTGGCGCCTGTACGACCACTTCGAAGATGATGCTGTTTTCCTTGACATCGAAACAAGCAACTATCACGGAAACATAACAATTGTTGGGCTGTACGACGGAAGGCAAACCATGCAGTTTGTAAGGGGATTTAATCTTGATAAAAATCTGCTTAAGGAAACGCTTTCAAATTACAAGCTTTTGATAACATTCAACGGAAGATCATTTGATGTGCCTGTAATCAACAAATACTTCAACAATATAGTTCCGCAAATTCCGCACATCGATTTGCGCCATGTCGCAAGAAAAATAAATCTTGTCGGCGGTTTGAAAAGCATAGAGCGGCAGTTAGGCATTGGAAGGCCTGACGATGTTGTTGAAATGGACGGAGAGGATGCAATTATGCTTTGGGCAAAATGGCAGAACTCTGGGGACAGGAAATACCTTGATTTGCTTGCGCGCTATAACGAAGAAGACATTATCAATCTAAAACCGCTGATGAAGCATTGCTATGGTGAATTATCAAATAAGATGAAAGAAAACTTTACTTCAGAATTTTCTTGACATCTTCAAATATAACATCTATGGCTCTGTTGCCATCAACAGTAACAAGCAATTTCTTTTTCTTGTAGTGTTCTATCAGTGGCTTTGTGTTTTCATTATATATTTTCAATCTATTCCTGACTGTTTCAGGATTGTCATCTGCTCTTATTGTGAGTTTTGTTCCGCAGACATCGCATATCTCATCTTTTTTTGGCTTTTTTGTCAATAAATTATATGTCGCTCCGCATTTCAGGCAGCTTCTTCTGTTCGCCATACGATTAACAATAACATCATCTGGTATATCAATATCAATAACCTTGTCAATCTTGATTTTTTCATCAAGCTTTTCAGCCTGATTAACAGTTCTCGGGAATCCGTCTAGGATGTACCCTTTCTTGCAGTCGCTGTCCTGCAATCTCTCGAATATCATCTTGATGACGAGCTCGTCAGGAACTAATGAGCCTTTGTCAATGTGCGATTTCACTTCCCTGCCGAGCGGAGTATCATCCTTCTCAATTTTTCTCAGCAAGACGCCAGCAGAAATCTGCGGAATTCCGAATTCGACAGCGATTTTCTCGGCCTGCGTTCCCTTTCCGCTTCCTGGCTTTCCCAAAAGTATGAGCTTCATCCCATGTACTCCTTTCTCTCGTTTTTTGTTTCCTTCACACTGCTCCAGAAATCCTTTGTTTTCTGGACAATCCTTGCTGCCTCTTTTTTCAGGATTTTCCATTCAGCATAAAAATCTTTTATGAATTTTGCATCCAAAGGCTCTTCTGCTTTTATCACAGTTTCTAGAGCATATCTTTCAAAATAAGCGAGTTTCTTGTAAAGCTCGAAAACAGCTTTCCTGTCGGAATCTGTGAATGCTGCAGACTCGTAGATGTGCATTACAGCAGTGTCTGACTGCAGTATGCCCTCGACAAATTCTGTCGTGTGCACAAGCTTTTCCACAATCTTTTTCTTTACATCCCTGACAAGGAATTCCTTAACTTCCAATCCTGACAAATCAAATTCTGCGTCAAGCTCCTCGAAGCTTGGCAGCCCGTATTTTTTCCTGTACTGTTCGTATTCTTTCATATTTTGTTCTTCCTTATGAAATCAGCAAGCTGTTTCTCGCCAATCTTCTCATAAATAAATGCTGCAATATCTCTGTTGCCTATTTCAAGATGGTTTTTTGCAAGCGTTTTGCAAGTCTCAATCGGAGGGAGCTTCCCTGCAATGTCAAAAGCAATGAAAGCATCTGTTGATTTCCCCATGTTCAGGAACCGTTTCCCGACTTCCATAAAAATCTCCTCTCTCTGCTGAGGAGGAAACATAGAAGCATCAATGTTTTTAATGCCTTTATCCATTATAGATTTGATTAATGCATCGTTCATAAAAGCCCCTGGGGAGACTTGAACTCCCGACCTGCGGTTTACAAAACCGCCGCTATAGCCACTAAGCCACGGGGGCGTATATAGGGAAGGAACGGAGTTTATTTATAAAATTTTTGTGTAAGTCCTATTTTTCATTTAAAAAGAGTAAAATATATATAATAGTAGAGCACAGAGTAATATAAAATGAAGCCAGCCTATTTGTTCGTGATTCTATTGATGACTTTTGCATTGTTTGTCGCTTGCTCACAGAAGATTGATACTGCTTCGCCAGCCCAAGCTCCGCCAGCAGAAAACAAGGAGCCTGCTCAAGTGCCGGCAGTAACAGGGCAGGTTGTCGCTCAGGAATTATGCAAGAAAACAGATAAAGGCGTTGAAGGAACATTAGCTAACGGAACATCATTTTCCAAGGAAAACAAATGCTTCGGCGGATTGTTCCTTGTTTCATACTACTGTGATAATGGTGAAGTCATGAATACAAACACCAGATGCGAGAATGGCTGCAAGAAGGCAGCTTGTTTGCAATAATTTTCTAAAGGGGTTGTGGGGGAATTTATGAGAAACATTTTGGTTTTTGCATTGGCACTAATCCTGCTTGCAGGATGCGCCCAGCAGATAAGAATAGTTTATGAGAACGGGACGCAGAATGTAATCCTTGAAAAGGACACAAGTCCTCCTAAAGTTGAAGACATTTCCATCAACAACAGCAATGTGCAGGCCCCTAACGAATCTGTCAAGGAAACGCCAAAGACTTCAAAGCCAAGCAAGGCAGGCGAGCTTATGCTCGGGCCGATACAGCTTAGCACAATGATTCCAGAGCCTAATCAAAATCTTACAGTAAAATTCCAATTTTTCAATAAAGGCACATCAGGGCTTGATGATGTAGGATATTCAGTGTCAATATCCCAGGGGAACAAGACTATAGCAAGCGACGAAGGAATCCACAACAGCACAATTGCAGTAAATTCTTCAGCTTCTGTTGAGAGCAAGTTTAAAATCGCTGACATTGGAAGCTACAATCTTACAGTTAAAATCGATCCAGAAAACCAGATATCAGAAGAAAATGAGCTTGACAACAAGAAGACTCTGCTTATTGCAGTAAAGAAAGTTTATGCGCCACTAACTACGCATGCTTCAAGCTCCCAGCCATGTGTTGACAGCGACAATGGAAGGAACTGGACATATAAGGGAGTCTGCCAGGATTTGAATGAATATCAGCTAGGGGTTACAGATTCGTGCGAATCAAGCTCCAAGCTTGACGAATATTACTGCAAGAACAATGAATGTGTTGATGAAACGCATATGTGCGTTTGCTTGGAAGGGGTGTGTATACAATGAAATGGGCATTTGTTTTTTTGGTGGTTATGATTTTTTTGGTTGGCTGCGCAAAGCAGGAAATACAGCATGAGACTCCTAAGGACATCCCGAAAGAGCCAATGCCTGCTGAAACTTCTGTTAATGAAAGCCCTAAGCCAGTCATAAACTGCTCATCTGACACAGACTGCCCTGCAAGGGTAGAAATTTCAAAGAACTGCGATATGTACATGGTTTATACAACATACAATGAATCGCAGTGCGTCTATCCCGGTACAGAGAAATCATACTGTAAATCAATAAAAAGCAAAATACTCACACAAACCTGCGACACCAGTAATGAGAAATGCCAGCAAGGGATTTGCGTGAGCCAATCCTTCAGAAACTGCACTGATGAGGATGGTGGAAAAAATTATGAAGATTATTCTGATGTCACAGATTTAAATCATCAGAGCTTTTCTGACGAATGCGTTGACGACAAAAACCTGAAAGAGTATTATTGCGCAGACAATAACAAGGACGCAGCTTATATCATTCATGAATGCCCTGTTGAATGCCGCAAGGGAAGATGCACAGATTAGGTTTGCCAAATTTGTCCCACTATTATATTTTTTGTCTTAATTTTATTTATAAATAAGCTCGTATTTCTATACTATAATTAGCTAAACTTACGCTAATCGGAGATAATCATGGCAAAAAAGCAGGAAGAAAAATCAGAAAAGGTTGAAGATTACAAGAAGAAAGCGCCGGAAGCGCCGCAGCAGGAGCAGATGCCCCAGCTTCCAAAGGAAGTTGCGGAAAAGCTGAAGCAAATCAAGGAAAAGCTTGACAAGTTCCAGAAGGCAATTGTTGAGAAGTTTGACAAGTACATAATGGGAATTTCACTGCTTCCGCCGGCAAGGCCTGAGGAAGGGCACGAAATTGCTGCGCAGGAATTGTTCAAGAAAAGCTATGCACAGCTGTCTGCTGCCGAGAAAACACAGGCAGAGCAGGAATACAAAAACAAGGTAAATGTTCTCATTCTTGTTGATGATACTGATTCGCAGAAGATGACCAAGGAAGAGCTGAGGGACAAGCTTACTGCAATAATGAAAGCTGTCGCCGCTGACATTGACAAAAATCTTGCAGTGCAGACACTTATACTTTCAGAACTATGGCAGTCCTGCTATGACGGAAAACATGATTTGCTGCAGATGATTGCAGTATCTGCGCCGATTTATGATCTTGGGATGCTTTCTGCAATTAAAATCGCAGAAGTGCACAAGACAATGGTCTTGAAGAAATTCGAGAAATACATTGTCTCGTATGTGCTTGCAGGCTCATTGGTCCAAGGAAAGGCAACAAAGGAATCTGACATTGATGTCTTTGTAGTTATCGACGATACTGATGTCAAGAAGATGACAAGAGCTGAGCTGAAGGACAAGCTGAGAGCCATAATTATCGGCATGGGCTTCGAAGCAGGCTCGATGACAGGAATCCAGAACAAGATAAACATACAGGTTTACATCTTGACAGACTTCTGGGATTCAATAAGAGAAGCGAACCCAATTATCTTCACATTCTTGAGGGATGGAATTCCATTCTATGACAGGGGAATATTCATGCCTTGGAAACAGCTGCTCAGGATGGGAAGAATCAAGCCGTCTCCAGAAGCAATCGACATGTACATGAGCTCAGGAGAGCAGATGGTTAAGAGAGTCCAGCTGAAACTTAATGAAATCGGAATGGAAGATTTGTTCTATGCATTGCTGACTCCATCGCAGGCAGCATTGATGATGTATGGAATGCCTCCGCCAACTCCAAAAGAAACTCCTCAACTCTTGAGAGAGGTTTTTGTAGACAAAGAGAAGCTTATGGAAGATTCTTATGTCAAGATTCTTGAAAGAGTCATCAAATTAAGGAAAGACCTGGAACACGGAACAAAGAAAGATGTTTCTGGAAAAGAAGTCGACGAACTGATGAAAGATTCTGATAGGTATCTTCAAAGACTAAAAGAGCTTTTCACGCAGATAGAAGACAAGAAGGAAGCAGAGAACACGCTGGGCATTTATGAGACAATTGTCACAGTGATAAGAGACATACTCAGGCTTGAAGGAGTCGAGCGGGTTAAAGATGTCGAAGTCGTAAAGCTTTTCGAGGAAGAGCTGGTGCATCTCGGAAAGGTTCCTGAGAAATACTTGAGGATGGTGCAGGAAGTGATGAAAGCGAAGAAAGACTTCGATGCAGGAAAGCTGACAAAAGTCGAAATTGACAAAATCAAGAAGGACGCATCGCCTCTCATAAAATTCCTTGTTGAATACATCCAGAGAAAGCGCGGCAGGGAGCTTGAAAGGACAAAGCTCAAAGTCAAGTATGGAGACAAGCATGGAGAGATTACATTGCTTGATGACACAGCATTCATCATAATTGACTTGGATGCTCAGGAGAAAGAGATTCTAAAAGCTCCAATAAAACCGAATGGCGGATTAGGCGCTCCTGTAAAATCATCCTTCGAAGAGCTGGAGAAGCATTTGGCAAAGTACGAAATACCGCCAAGAGTCTTCATCAAGGAGCCTGCATTCGAGGATTTGAAGAGGATCTTCGGAAGGGATGTTGAAGTACTGGTAAATTATTAAATTTTTTTATTCATTTTTATTTAATTTATATCCACAAATTATATAAACATTCAAATCAACTTTATTTCCATGAGAACCGGATACAAGGTTTGCGATTTGATGACATTAAGGCCTGTTTCTGTAGACCCTTCAACGCCCGTCGATGAATGCTCAAGAATAATGGCAAAGAACCATGTCGGAAGCCTGCTGATCAGGAAAGGTACAAGGCTTCTCGGGTTGTTCACAGAGAAAGACATTGTCAGGAAAGTTGTTGCAAGCAACCGCGATCCACGAAAGGTTTCTGCAAAAGAGGTAATGAAGTACCGCTACCCGACAATCACTCCTGAAAAAGACATTTACGATGCAATTGTCCTGATGAGAGACAAGAACGTCAGGCAGCTTCCTGTAGTTGACAAGAAAAAGATTGTTGGCTTTCTGACAGGAAAAGACATCCTGAAAATACAGCCCCAGCTTTTCGAATTGCTTGTTGACAAGATAGAGCTTAGGGAAGAAGACAGGAAACTGAAGGAATTGAATATCTGATTATTGCTGTGTCTAACGAAATTTGCTGTTATTGTGATTTTTCCTAGTGTGGGCGGCTGTCAAAGTGTTACTCGATGTTTTACAAAAGCCCCCACGTCCCCCTCGCCATTTATTCTTGCAGCGATGGTGGGTGGTAGGGCGTAAATTAGACGTAAAGCGCTGCTTCAGATTCCCTCCCCTAATAAAAAAATAAAAGCAGAATAGAACTTATTTATTAGCAAAACTTTATATACTATATAAATAACAAGAAAGCTATAATAAAAAGAGGACACATGGGAAAGATTCGTTTAGGCGAGATACGTTATTCTGGAGTTTTCGACTGGGACGCAATCTATAAAACTACAACCAAATGGCTTTCCGACAGGGCTTACAGAATCCACGAGAAGTCCTACAAGCACAAGATTAGCGGGCCTGGCATAGAAGTCGAATGGAACATGGACGGCTACAGGAGGCATACAGAATATGTCATGTTCAGCGTATTTGTTTTTGTCCATATTTGGGATATGACTACTGTTGAAATTATCAAGGATGGAAAGAAACATAAGATGGAGAAAGGCAGGCTTTCAATAATAATCGATATTGAATACAAGACAGATTATTCTGGCGAATTCAAAGGCCCGTTCAATGAGAAGCTCAAAAACTTTTTGGACAAAAAAGTGCTCGGCGGAGAGCGCGAGGAAGGATTCTTCTGGTGGGACACACTCTATTATGAAGGCTACAGGCTTTTCAACGAGCTGAAGAAAGTATTAAATATGGAGACAGCAACAAGTGCTTACTGAAGATGGTCGAGACAAAGCTAATAATTGACAAGCTGACAGTGCTTTACGACGGTATTTTTGAAGTCAAGGAACTGTACAAAACACTTGATGGCTGGTTCAAGGATAATTCTTATGAAAGAAAGGAAAGGCTAAGTTCTGAATTAGTAAGGGAGAGCAGCAAGGAGATAGAACTTATTTTAGAGCCTTGGAGAGGATTTTCTGATTACGCCAGAACAAGGCTTGTGGTGCGAGCAATAATGAAAGGCGTAAAGGAAGTTGAAGTTGAGAAGGAAGGCGTCAAGATGAAAATGCAGAAAGGAAAGGTTGAAATCTACATAGACGCTTTCATTGATACAGACATAGAAGGCAGGTGGGAGACCAGGCCGTTATACTTCTTCATCAGGACACTTGTCGACAAGTACATCTACAAATTCTATTCAGACAGGTATGAGAAACAGGTTAAGAAAGACGTCACGAACCTGCATTCGCACATAAAGTCATTCCTGAATTTGTACAGGTTCTAAATAAATTGAATTCCTTCTTGTAATTTATAAATAAATATTCAGAAACCTTTAAAAAGCACAACCCATTATTTTCACCTGTGTTGCTGATGAGAAAAAGAGGGCAGATTACTGCATTTATTATTATAGGAATTGTTCTTCTGATTGGTGTAGGAATATTCTTCTACTACAAGTCGCTTTCTACAGAGTTTAAGCCTGCTGAAATTAAGCCAACTAAGGAGGGAGAGCTTCAGCAGTATGTAACAGGCTGCCTTGACAGGATAGGCGAGGATGCAATTCTTCAGATGGGCGCGAAAGGCGGCTACATAAGGCTGCCGAACAGCATTGAGAATAATCCTGCTGCTTACATACGAGAAGACAGCCTGGGGCTTGTGAAAGTTCCTTTCTGGTATTCTCCTAATGACCCAAATCAGGATGTCAATAAGGCTCCGCCTCTTGAATATCTTGAGCTGCAATTGAAAAATTACATCAATGAAAGCCTTCCAAGATGCCTTGCAAATTTCACTCCGCTAAGCCAGAGCTATAATTTCATAAACACTGAAAATTACACTGTGGAAGTTGTTGTCGGAGAGGAGAATGTTATAACAAGGCTGAGCTATCCTTTTACTGCAGTATCAAAAGCAAAGCAGGAAAAATTCGAGATGACAACACCATTTATTTCTGTTCTGCCTGTCAGGCTTAAGCGAGTGCATGATCTTGCCATTGCAATCATGAATGCTGAGAACCAGGCAACATTTTTCGAAAATATGACTGTTGACTTGGTTTCTTCAGACCCTGCGATTCCTCTTAACGGATTGGTTTTCCAGTGCGGGCAAAAAATTTGGTATCTTAATGATATCATTGCTAGTGTGAAGTTCATGCTTGCTGATTCTGTTCCACGAGTAAGATTTGAAAATACAGACTACAGGCCTTTTTTAGCTCCCAATGCAGAATATGAAAAATTTAGGCAATCCGCAGCCTGGCCTGTTGACTTAAAATTTGATGAGGTTACAGGAACTCCTGACCTTCCTAGTGGAGCCCCTGAAGATGCTTATGATTATTTTCATTTCTTGTTTAAGGGAGTTGATGCTGACTATTCTGATTTGAAGGCAGATGCCATATTCAGGAGCGACTGGCCATTGAATGTTTTCCCGAAGCCGAGCAATTATGGGATATTGCGCTCAAGCGAGACAGGAAACTTCGGCGACTACCTTAAATTTGTGTGCGTTAATGTTTACCATTTTGTTTACGACGTGCAGTACCCTGTCGAGGTAATAATCAGGGATGACAAGTCGTTTGACGGACGCGGATACAATTTCAAATTCGCGTTTCCTGTTTTGATAAGAGACAATCTTCCGTACAGAAGACCTGTTGATATTGAAAGATTCAATTTCCCAGACGTAAGGCTTAGCGCCTGCGATGAATTCGGAGAGCAGAAAGTCGATGTAAAAGTCTATGACAGCATTTATTTTTCACAGCTTGAAGATGTAAATATATCATTCAGGTGCATGCGTTATTTATGCCCGCTCGGAGCCACAAAAGCAGACGGCGGGCAGTACAGGCTCCAGACTCAGCTTCCTGCGGGATGCGTTAATGGCGACATTGTTGCGGAAAAGGAAGGCTATCTGCCTGCAGAGCAGACTGTTGAGGCTGGAATGAAAAAAATTGACTTGAAGATGACTCCTTTGAAGAAATTCAATTTTTCAGTCATGAGAAAGAGAAATAATTATGAAGCAATAGAACCTATAGACGCAACAAATGAGGTGGCATTTGTGCATCTGACAGAAAAGAACAAATCTTATGAAACAGTTGCTTATTTCCCGCCTCCAGAAAATGAGAGCTCAACAATAGAGCTGCTTGATTCAGACGCTGTTTACAATGTTGATATTGTGCTTACTGAAAAGCGCTCAGGAGCAGAGGATTATGTCTTCCTTGGAGGATTTGCAGGAAACTGGACTGTCAAAACAGATGACTACTATGGAAAAGACAACCTTACATTCATATCATATGCTCAATGGAGCCCAAGGCCTAAAGACGATGCCGACGCTGCAAACGTTTACATGAAGCTCGCGAATGTTTCAATGAACCTAACGCCAAGATTCGGATGAGAGACAACACAATAAAAATAATATCTGTACTTCTGACTTACTTAATCATAACCCTGTCAATATCTTCAGCCTATGCTTTAAGCGTTAATTTTAATCCAGAAGTTGATGTCACAAGGACTTCTGACTCTGCAAAGATACGCTGGACTACAGATGCACCAGCAGACAGCAAAGTGTTTTATGATACTACAGAAAATTTGACGCTTTTGCAGTCAGATGCAGCTTTTAACAAAGAGCATGAAGTGCAGCTTTCAGGGCTTATGCCTAACACACAATATTTTTATAAAATAATTTCAAAAGACCAGAATGGAACTTCTGCAGAGCTTAATAATTCTAACACATATTACACATTCCAGACACAGCCTGTAGAAGTGCCGCCTGCGCCTGAAAATGAAACTCCTGCTAACGCCACAGCAGAAAACCTTACAATCACTTTTGAGCCGGCAAATGTCCTGGTTGGCGATTACACAGTCAACATTAGCTGGACTACAAATACGCCCGCAACCACCAAGGTTGAGTATGGGAATTCAACATCACTAACCGAAGTTTATTCAGATGGCAATGCAACAACAAACCATGCAGCCTCAATAGTTCCTCTTGTTCCGAAGACAAAATACTATTACAGAATAAAATCTTCTGCAGGAGGGCATGAGATTGTGATGGACAACAATGGCTCGTTGTACTCTTTCACAACGCTTGCGGACAATACTCCTCCTTCATTCAATGTCACAATCCCTGCAATAAGCAATTCCAGAAGAATCAATATTATGGGAATGACAGAGCCGTATGCGATAATACATGCTTATGTCGATCCAGACCCAACAAAAGTCGGTCCTGTATATTCTGACAGGTCAACATTCTCGAATGCGAAAGGAGAATTCCTGATAACAAGCCTTGTTATCCCTGAAGGCGGCAACGGGACAAACGGCATAGGAACAAGGCAGATAGTTTTGTGGGCAAAAGACCTCGCAGGCAATACTGCCCAGCAGTCATACCCTATAGTTATCGACACAAAAATACCAAACGTCAGCATGTCAATACCGAAAGTTGCTGTGCAGGGCTCTGCAAGAATAAATGGAACTGTCGACGAGAAGGTTTCGATAACAGTTTATGCATTCCCTGAAAATGAGACTGTAAACAAGACTGTTGCGCAGCTGATTGGCGGAAATGCAACACCTCAGCAGACTCTTGCTGAAATTTCAGGCTCATTCAACATTGAACTTCCTTTAACAGAAGGAAAGAACAAATTAATTGTGTTGGTAAGTGATCCTGCAAACAACACATTGACATACGAAGAAACAGTTCTGTTTTACACAGGCCCTCCAATATTCCTCACGCCTATGCAAGGAGAGCTTTACACAAAATACAGCCCTGCATATTTTGATGAGGTTCTTGTTTCAGGACAGCTGAACAGGCAATGCACGATAGAAATTTTTGTCAACAACAAAACGCAGGGAAATGTAACGACAGATTCGAAAGGATACTTCAATCTTACTGTAAAGCTTGAGAAAACATTCCATTTCTTCACAGGGCAGTTCACAGATGTAAGCGGAATACCTTACCAGTACCTTAACGCTTCTTCAATCCCGACTCCAACAACTTACCAATCTCCTAATGAAAAGCAGACGCAGACTCCAATGGGCAACTACGCCTGGAAGAATGACATAAATCTTGTCGCTGTTGATGACGCAGGGCAGAAAACAACATTCCAGGACAGCATGCTTTATGCGATGTGCGGTTACGGAATGCAATGGCTTGTTGACAGGTCAAACCCGACTCCAGACACATTAATGCCTAGTTTATTGTTAAGCGGAAACGCGCAAGTAACACTTAACTATGTGCTGAACTGGACACAGCCTAACGCAAATGTAACAATCAATGGAGTAGATGTTCAATTCAGGGAATTGAGCGAGAATGACAGGAAAGACTGGGATTTGGAATACGCCCATCCTAGCATAGTTCCCATACCAAGCCAAGATTACAAGAAAGGTTTCATACAGGTAAACCTAAAAGTTGATGACCCAACTCCTTCCGGCAAGAACTGGACAAGATTCCAGATGGAGCAGAATGTAAGCCAGCACAGAAAATCTGATAGCATTGCAAGTTTGATAAAGCCTGTTGACAGGGGCGAGACTTGCAGATTGCCTGGATTAGGCTGCATAAAGATACCTTTAGTTCTCACAATCAGATATACTGTCCCCAGCATTCCAGGAGAGCAGATACAAAAACAATGCTGGTTTGTCGAGACAGCAATTGAGCCCAGGTTATTGAATGGAAGCGTAATACCCAAAGAATTCTTGTCAGGGATGATAGCTTTCCTTAATTCTTCAATAACCCTTATCAACGATGTTCTTGAGCCGCTCAAGAAAGTGCAGTTGTTTGTGCTGATTGGATGCGGAGCCACATGGATAATTCAGTTCTTCTATTCTGTGAGCGAGATGTACAGCTGCGAGCTGAGCTCGGCTCTTGCAGGAGGACAGTGGACTGTGAATTCTGCAGGGCAGGGGAAAATGGCCAACTTGCAGGATAGCTGCGAAAATGATGATCAATGCGCTGCCTGCATGCAAGCGCAGTCAAACACAAAAAAATTCGAATACTATTCTCACTGGATATGCGACAGGATATTCTGCCCAAGCGCGCCGTCGCTGCAGAAATACATCAAGGATGCTGTTGCAAAGAATCCCAAGCAAGACCCGAGATTCGCGACAAGCGACTGCCAGATGGCAAGCACGCGAGACATACTGAAGCAATGGGTAGATTATGATAAAGACACGAACAAGGAATACTGCGAAAACCCGCATAAGTTTGAGAAAGGCGACCCGAAGAATTGCTGCATCTACGAATACAACAAGAAGTGGGGCCCTGCGTGCGTGCTGATGGACGAGGCAAGGGAATCAGCCTGTCTTGCAGACCAGAACAAGTATTATGTTAACAGCAGTTATGGAGGCACAGAAGGGCTGAAATGCTATCCGACATGGAACGCTGTCGCAGGATTCTGCGAGCCTCAGGGAAAAGTATCTCCTGAAATGATAAATGTCGGGGCATTCACTACAGCGTATGCGAAAACAGAGCAGAATGAGTATGAACAATTTTCTGAAGTCGGGCCTTGCGCTGACAGCTATGAATGCTATGGAAACTTTTGTTCTTTCAATGATCCTCAAGGAGACATTAAAGACAACGACACTGCTAATAAAATTAAGTCAGATTCTGCCCTATTGAAACAAACTTGCACATGTAAATCAGGTTCTGAAGCAAAAGCTGGCGGCGGCTGCGACATCAAGCACCGCGATACTGGAACACTAAATGGACAGCGCGCGTTCGTCAGGGTCACGCCTCTTGAGCAGAGCGCGCAAGCAGACGGCGGATACAGCAAATGGGCTGTAGAGCTCGGTTATGTTGATACAACTCTTAAGACGCAAAGCTTGGCAAAGAGCGTGGGAGAGCCTTCTACAGTCACGCAGGAATATAGTTTCATACCAACAGATGACATAACAGGCACCTTGGGCGATATGACTTCTGACTCTCCTCCTGATCAATTCAAGGCGAAAATTTCTGAAGCTTTGAAGGACGGCAAAAAGCCGCAATTCCAGCAGGAGACTTACAATAAAATAAGGGATTCGCTTGGCATGACAGGCAAAGAGTACATTGTCGATCCTACATCAGGCATATTGAGAAGCCTGCAGTGCGCTTGCATACCTGCAATCGTGAGCTGGCTTTCATTCTGGAGAAGCGGGATGGTTGCAATCAAGGCATGCTTCGAATCAATTCTTATAACAGGGGACGGCTCGTCAGGAATTTGCCAGGAAGTATTATCCGTATTCATTTGCGATATAATTTATGACTTAATCAGCTGCTTTGTCAAGAAATATTCTGCATCTGCAGGCGGAAGGTCTGATGGAATAGGCAAATTCTTTGCAGCAATCTCAGGAGCAGGGACAAAAGTGCAGAATTCAGTCATTGACAGGTATGGAAGCAGTAACAT
>CAIVOO010000026.1 GCA_903907555.1 uncultured archaeon
TATATTCCTCATTTTGCCAATTTAGCAGATTTCTTCTAGTTAGTCTTTCAGAATATTTTTCCTTATTTTCTTCTTTTGACCAAAATCTTTTCCTTCCTTCTGCAAGTTTGTTTCGATATTCAGGATCAATACTGTGTTTTGTTGAAGTCAGATTTGCATGTAACATCCAATGGTCTTTCCATTGCATACGAAGAATATTGTCTGGGTTGTTATTTGATTTGTTAAAGTCTTTATGATGTCTTACTCTTCCGGCCGCGATAGGGTATGTTTTGTTCTTGATGTTGAACTCATCTGCTAAATGGTGCACAAATTCCCATGTTTCTGATTTAGGTAAATACGCCATTTCATAGTTAATTGTGTATGAGTCATCTTGAGCAGTAGATTTTCTCAAATATAAAGGCATTAAAGAATCTCCTGGTTTTAGATTCTGAGCTTCTTCATATGAAAGATTTTTTAACAAGAATAAATGGTTTGGTGTGCATTTAATTTCCTCACCATTGTCTAATGTTACCTTTATTATCTCTGTGCTCTCTTTTGTTTTTCGAGGATGCTTTATTTCTGCAATTTCGATTTCGCCTTCATTTGTTATGGTGAAAGTATAATTTTTCTTTCCTTTGTTCCATTCGTCGATAAGCTCCAAAAAAGAAAGATTTCTGCTGTCTGTTAATTTTACCCTAGTGTCTGAAGTAAAACAGCCGAAATTTCCTTGCCCTTCGATTAGCGGGTATCTTAATGAAAATTCCTGAGCCATCCTGACCAAGGAATCATAAACAGCGACATCGCCGTGCGGATGGTACTTACCTAAAACTTCTCCTACAATCCTTGCAGATTTCTTGTAGGGCTTGCTGTGGACTATGCCAAGCTCGTTCATTGCAAAAAGAATCCTTCTGTGAACAGGCTTCAATCCATCTCTCACATCTGGAAGCGCCCTTCCGACAATGACAGACATAGCGTAATCTATGTAAGATTTCTTCATCTCATCCTCGATGACGCGAGGAATGATCCTGTCGTTCGGCTTTGGTTCTACTGCTTCCATTTCAGACGCTTTCTCGTCGAGAAACCGTATAGGAAGGCAAGACCTTTTTCTTTATAAATATATCGTTTCTAGAATGCGTTTATACAGGCTATAACGCTGTTTTATGGCATTTATAGGCAATTCAAAAAATGAAGGAAAATTAGCTATCCAGCACTCCTAACAGGGCTATGACAAACACCACCAAATACATAATAAAGCCATACACACATGCAGGCACTTTTCCAACACTCGTGCATCCCATCAGGCATTTGTTCAAGAAAAGCTCTGTGTAAGAAAGATAGCCTGAAAAAAGCATCCCTGCCACTGACAGCCCTAAAATAATCTTTAATGCTAATGACGAATTCATGAAGCACCTCTTTTTTCAATATTAATGTATGATGTTATATAAACTTTCTCGGAAAATTTATGCTTCTCCAGCACAAAATTTATAAGGCTGCTTGATTAAATCAAAGCCATGAACAACGAAGAAAGATTCAAACTCATAAAAGAAGTTGGTGAAGAGATAGTAACTGAAGAAGACCTGAAAGCACTGCTGGAAAAGAAAAAGACTCCTATAGCTTACGATGGATTTGAGCCTTCTGGTCAGATACACATTGCGCAGGCTGTTCTAAGATCAATTAATATTAACAAGATGACTAAGGCAGGATGCAAATTCAAGATGCTTGTGGCTGACTGGCACGCAGCTGCAAACAACAAAATGGGCGGCGACTTGGAAAAGATAAA
>CAIVOO010000027.1 GCA_903907555.1 uncultured archaeon
GCAATCAAGACTTACACTGAAAGAAGGCTTGACGAAATATACGAAAATGCAAGAAAATTCGTTGCAAAAATAGCCTTGATAGTGCAATAGGAAACCTTTTTATAGTAGACTATAAGGCTTGTTTCTATGCAAGACGAATACCTGGTTTATATGGAAGGAAGGTTTGCACGTTATTCTGTGTATGACTTATGTTCTAAGATTTCCCTCCCTACACGCATTTCTGATTTTGGGAATGACGGTTCGTGGACTGATGTCTGGTCTGCCAGGCTATCGACTGGACTGTTCGGTCTTACCAACTGTGTTCCTGGAAATAGCGGTCCTAAAGGGCCTAGTGAAGTTGTGCTGGGTGTTGGAGATGAAGGTGTTAATAGGTTAATTGACCTTGGATTCATCACCTGTCCTACCTGCAAACCGGAAAATGTGGTTGGATTCTGGGATAAGGTAAAGGATGCTGTTATTGATAGGTATAAGTTAGATACAGTAGAGAAATTTGTTGACAAAAGCTTGCTGAACTTTGATGCACGAAGGGTTGCATGGGAAGAGCTTGTTCCGATTATGGGAAGTACTCCTAATAGATTGTATGTTCCTAAGAATTTAGAAAGAAAAGAATTGGAAGAACTTAGAGAAAGGTTTTCTAAGATGGGAATGTCCTTGCCGCCGACAGGTTTCTATGATGCTGAAGTGGAAGGGAGATTTAGGGAATATTAGATTCTTGGTGTTGTCTGAAAATAGACAACAGAAGACCTAGAAATCATACTTCCTATAGAAGAATCGTTTAACGATTTCTACCATGAACAGATAGACTATCACTATTCCGACAATAGCCAGCACATACTTCAATGGAAGGGCTTCAAAGCCAAAATACGAACCGATGAATGTGTAAGGTATTATCCAGCCTAAAGTCAATACCCCGATAGTGCTAAGCAGCAATAATTTGCTCGGAGAGCTCTCTAGGAAAGGAATCTTTTTAGTTCTAATCACGTGTATAATCAATGTCTGTGTGGCTAATGATTCCATGAACCAGCCTGTCTGGAACATTGCAGCATTAGTCTTGAACACGACAAAGAACAAAAAGAAAGTCAACAGGTCAAATATCGAGCTTATGGGCCCGATTATGTACATGAACTTCTTGACAAATCCAAGATTCCATCTTTTAGGTTTCTGCATCATCTCCTTGTCGACATTGTCAGTCGGAATGGTTGCCTGCGAGAAATCATAAAGGAAATTGTTAAGCAGTATCTGCACAGGCAGCATGGGTAAAAACGGCAAGAATATGACAGCGACAGCTGCGCTGAACATGTTGCCGAAGTTGGAGCTTAATCCCATCATTATGTACTTCATTGTGTTGCCGAAAGCCTTCCTTCCGTCAAGCACTCCGTCGCGAAGAACACGAAGGCTCTTGTGCGTCAATACTATGTCAGCAGACTCCCTTGCAACATCCACAGCATTATTGACAGAGATTCCAACGTCAGAATTCTTCAATGAGGGCGCATCATTTATCCCGTCGCCCATGAAGCCCACAACATGTCCGCGGGCTTTCAAAGCATTAATCACCCTGTTCTTCTGGTCAGGAGAAAACCGCGCAAATATTGTGGTCCTCTCAACCCTTGAACGAAGGGCATCATCAGTCATGCTAACCATTTCATGCCCTAACAATATCCCTTTCACTTCAAGCCCTACATCAGAGCATATCTTCTTGGCAACAAATTCATTATCGCCAGTAATTACCTTGACCTCAACACCCATTTCGTGAAGTTCCTTCAATACTTCTTTCACATCCTCTTTCGGCGGATCAAGGAAAGACATGAAGCCAATCAGCTCAAGCTCGCACTCATCATTCTTCGAATATGATTTCTTAAGCGTGGAAAGCTTCTTGACAGCGACAGCAAGAACCCTGAAGCCTTTTGCGCTAAGCTCGTGATAGTATTTTATTGCAGAATCCTTTGCCTTGGTATCAAAAACTTTCTTCTTCCCGTTGGAATAATAAGAAGTGCAGAATTTCATCATGTCTTCTGGCGCGCCTTTGGTGATAAGCAGATGACTTTTATCCTTTTCAACAACAACGCTCATCCTTCTTCTTACGAAATCAAAAGGAATCTCGTCTATCTTTGTGTAATTATGCGTAGGTATCTTGGTGAAATCCAGCACAGCAGTATCCAGAGGATTCTTTATGCCTGTCTGGAAATTGCTGTTAAGGTAAGCGTGCAAAAGAACATTCTCTGATTTCTTTCCAGAAACATCAGAGTATTCAATAAGCTTAATCTTGCCCTCGGTAAGTGTTCCTGTCTTGTCTGTGCAAAGCACATCCATGCTTCCGAAATTAGGAATCGATGCAAGCTTCTTGACAATGACGCCTTTCTTCGACATGTCCAATGAGACTTTAGCCATCGTTATGGACATAATCATCGGCAGCAGTTCAGGAGTAAGCCCTACTGCGATGGCGACAGCGAACATGAATGATTCCAGTATCTTGTGCTTGACTATTGAATTGAAAAGGAATATGAACAGCACGAGGAAAAGTATTATCTTCATTATCAGATAGCCGAAGTTTGTAATCCCAAGCTCGAATTCTGACTTGTCAGCAGGCTTTGCAAGCTTCGCAGCTATCTTGCCGAACTCTGTGTTCTGCCCAATCATCACGACAATCGCAGTTGCAGAGCCTGTCACAACGCTTGTTCCTGAAAAGACAATATTATCCAGCTCATCAATAGAAGGATTTTTTGAATGCACTCTTGATGCGAACTTCTCTTTCGGGAATGACTCCCCAGTCAATGCAGACTGGTTTACGAAAAAATCATTCGCAGAGATTATCCTTGCGTCAGCAGGAACTATGTCGCCTGCACTCAAAAATATTATATCGCCGACGCAGATGTCGTGTATCTTGACTTCAACCTTGTTCCCGTCGCGAATGACAGTTGCAGTTGTCTTGACAGATTCCTTCAGCTTCTCAACAGCCTTTCCTGCAGTGTGCTCCTCATAAAAATCAAGGACAGCGCTCA
>CAIVOO010000028.1 GCA_903907555.1 uncultured archaeon
AGGTGATATGATGAGATTCGAAAAATTCATTAATGATGTGACAGCATTGGGCGGTCTGCCTGTGTTCGGGCTTGTGATTGTTGTTTTCCTTTTGTTGGGCAATACGAAATTCTTTATTTTATCACTTGCAGCTTTGGCATTGTGCTACCTGCTGACTATTTTCATACGCGTGTTTTATTTCAAGGCAAGGCCTAAGAAGGATTCTTACAAGAATTACATTGAAAAGATTGAAGCGTCGTCATTTCCAAGCCTGCATTCCATGAGAGTTGCAGCTTTAGGGACTATATTGATATATTATTTCAGCCAGCCTTTGCTTTACTTTGTTTTCGGGCTGACTGTTCTGGCAGTTGGAACATCAAGAGTTGTCCTGAAAAGGCATTATTGGATGGATGTTTTATTCGGGCTGATATTCGGGGTAGGGATTGCTATAGCTCTGATTTTTGCGCAATATTTATAAACGACCATCTGTCTTTTCCAGTCGGATGGATCGGTTTTGAGCTTGTCCATGCCGGAAGGAAAACAATATGGCAAAAATGCATTCACGCGCGCGAGGGCGCTCTGGTTCTACAAAGCCAGCCAAAAAGGCTTTACCAACTTGGGTAAGATATAGCGAGAAGGAAGTTGAGCTGTTGATTGGAAAGCTAGCCAAGGAAGGAAAAATGCCTTCGCAGATTGGGCTTCAGCTTAGGGATGTTTACGGAATTCCAGACAGCCAGCTGATTACAAAGAAAAAGATTACGCAGATTCTGAAGGAGAAGGATATCGCTCCAAAGATTCCTGAAGACTTGAGGTCGTTGCTCAAGAGGAGCATCCAGATAAGGAAGCATATGGAATCAAACAAGCAGGATATGACTGCAATAAGAGGATTGCGTCTTATCGAATCAAAGATCAGGAGACTTGTAAAATATTACAAGGCAAAGAACAAGCTTCCTAAAAACTGGGTTTATGATCCTGCAACTGTAGGAATCTACCTAACTTAATATTTTTTCTTCTTTATTTTCTATTTTTTCTATCAATTCGCTTATGAAAATATCCTCTTTATCCTGACTAATCAATGCGCCTGCTGCAGAGAAATGCCCGCCAACCTCCCCGCCAACTTTCTTGATTACGTCAAAAAGTATGCTGTGCATGCTGCTTGTCTTGTTCAGGCCGACAATTCTCAGCGATGCTTTTGTGAAATTATCATCGACTCTTGCAAGAGTCGTTATCAAAGTTCCTTCAGGAAATGCATTTGTTTTCGCAAGCATTGATGTTATTGTTCCTGCTATTGTCGGTGCGATGTGGTCCTTCGCATTGATTATGACAAGATTTTCCCTTTTGATTATGCTCTTCCCATTTCTTTCGTTCTTCTTGACCCAGTCAAGCGCATTTGTCAATGCTTTCTTGTAATCAAACAGTAATTCCACTGCTCTCTTCTGCAGAATTGGGTCGTCAAGGCAGGCTCCTATTCCATATTCTTCCTTGTGCAGTCTGCCGCATGCATTAAGTACTGTTGCAAATTCTCTTAAGTCTCCAAGTATTGGATCTTTCTGGTGGGGAAGCACATAGCTTATTCCAAAAGGAGCCTTGATGTTTTCGCTCGAAGAGAAAGCCAGCAGCGCAGACTCAAGCCTTATCTTTTCATCCTTAGTCAAATCATCAAAATATCTCCATCTTGCTTCCTTCTGCGGAGAAATTCCAAGATTTGTCAGGAATGCAAGGGCTGCATCCTCGTTCCCATAAATTCCTGGGAACTTTGGCGCTGTAGAAAATGCGAGGAGCTTGTGCAGGGGTCTTGAATGCATACCAAATAGGTTTAATCCGGTTTTTATCTGCACAAGCCCTTTCGCAATCCCATTCATGAGTATCTGGTTGTTGAGGTACTGGAATCCGTTGTTCTCCTGCATGTCGCCGATTGCTCCGACTAATGCAAGATGGGCCAAGTCTTCATTTTCATTGTCAAGCTCTTTTGCAAAGAGGTAGACAACTCCTGCTCCTGAAATTTCTTCGTAAGAAAGATTGAACAGCTGAGGGTTAACGTGAAATATGTTTTCATGAAGCTTTACATTCTTTTCATGAACATGATGGTCAAGGATTATCACTTTTTTGTGTCTAAGATATGTGTCTATGTAGCTTAGATTTCCAGAGCCTGTATCTGTAAAGAAAAACAAGTCGCAATCATCAGGAAGCTCTTCAATCATTTTCCTTTCTATCTGCGGAATTATCATCAATGAATGCTTTCTACCATCCCTTTCCATAGCCCTTATGAGAATTGATGCTGCGCTTATTCCATCGGCATCAAGATGCGAGACTATCATTACCTTCTTGCTTTTAGGAATGCTTCTAAAGAAAGCTACAGCTCCTGATATGCAATTCAAAAACCCCGAATACCCCATATGAGGCTAGAACTGACAGGCGTTTTTATACCTTTTGTATAATCAGATAGAGAATTTACAGAAGATTTTTCACATTTTCCATGTGTTCGGCAATTTCAGTTCCTACTTTTGTCAATGTAAGAAGCTTTAATCTGCCCTGCTTTTCGAAATTTACAAGCTTCGCTTTCTCCATCATCTGGAGGACTTTCACAACATGGGAATACGTGCAATCGACAGATTTTGCGAGGGAAGAAGCGTATATTCCGCCTTTGGCGTTTTTCAAGTTTATCAGCATCTGCATAGGCTTTTCCCTGAAGAAAACTCCTAATATTTTTTTATCCATCAACA
Organism: uncultured archaeon; assembly: GCA_903907555.1. Lineage (GTDB taxonomy): Archaea > Nanobdellota > Nanobdellia > Woesearchaeales > CAIVOO01 > CAIVOO01. The sequence continues at coordinate 2,703 of CAIVOO010000028.1, forward strand.
ACCCCCATATGTAATCTGTGATATGTATATAGCAATAAGCAATATCCAACCTATTTTTAAATATTTATATGTTGCAGTATATAGGTTAATTTGTGTTTATAGCATCTTCAAAATTCTCGACGAGAAACTTTTAGGAGCTGTCGCCCCGGATGGGGCAACCCCCACAACGCTCTCGAAAAAGCTTTGTAAGGAATTTTGACTTAATGATGCTATAAACACTCAAATAAAAAACAAACATTTATTAGCAAGCAAATTGCCCGTCGGAACATGGAAGATTTCAAGATTTATTTTCCTCACGAAAAAATAAGGGA
>CAIVOO010000029.1 GCA_903907555.1 uncultured archaeon
AAAAACTCCTAAGATTGCTTCAAGTGTCTTTGATGCCATTTTAATAGTATTTCCCCCAGCTCACAGGTTTAATTTGAGAGCGAGTATATAAATGTTTCGAAAATAGTGCTACTCATTAGTAACAACTATTCTACCTTAGCCTTCTGCCTGGGCCTGATTTTTGCAGGAACAGCATACACTGTTTCAGAAAGAGGCCTGAACTTCTTCTGTTCTTTTTCAGCTTCACTTTCTGCCCTGTAATGCATTTGAAGGTGATTCAGAATGAGCGATGCAGTGTTCTCCTCGTACGCCCTGAAAACAAGCTCTGACAAAAATTCTGGCTTTCCATCTGCTACATAAAGCGGTTCAGCATCATCAACTATAGGCCTTAGCATTCCATTCTGGTGAGCAGTATGCAGCTTTTCATCTATTTCGTATATTGACCTAATAAAGCTGTCATCATCTTTTTGAGGGCCCAACGCCTTCAGTTCATTTAATTTCTGGCCAATGCTTGTATATTTCCCTGAAGTATCTAAATAATAAACCACTCCATCAACCACTTCTGACTTGCAGTTCTTCTTCGGATGGGTCTTAAGCACTTTTTTTATCATGAAGGTTTCATATATGTCATTTATCACCACAGCCAGCGGCGTGATAGGTTGCCTGTTGGATTTTCTGACATAAACGCCATTAATAACCTCTGCCTCTGGCGTGACGCCCTGCAAGCTTTCTCTGTTGAACATGTTATGAAAAAACATTTCTGAGATATTGCGTTTCTCGTATGATTTTTCTTCTTCAGGAGCTTTTTCCTTTTCTTTCTCATTAGCTTTCTTCTCATCTTTCACAATCTTGTAAGTAAGGGTTATTTGCTGCTGTTCTGAAGGTTGTTTTACGACTTCAAACCATTCACTTTTTGGTTCTTCTGCGAACTGATATTCTTTTCCGTTAATGTTAATAATTGCTTTTTTGAGAATCTCAAGAATCTGCTCTTCTGAAATAGTAGGCTGTGAATCCTTCAGTGCTTTTGGTATATATGCCTGCAAATCCTTGATTGAAATTTCGATTGGTTTTTTCTCCTCAAGAGCTTTCTTCTCATCTATCGCAATGTTGTAATTCAAGACTGTCTGCATCTGCTCTGAAAACTGTTTCGTGACATCAATCCCGTACTTGTTCATTATTTCCGGAAAGCAGTATACCTTTCCTTTCATCTTAAGGCCTATTGATCCGCACAAAAGCCCGTAATAAATATTTGTTGCAGAAGTATTATCTGTGCATCCAGTTAATATGCTCCTGTCCCATTTTCCTACCTTGACTTGTGATGCTATCTCTTTTAGCGCTTTAATTTCATTACTTTTTTCTTTGTTTTCTTTATCTTCTTTTTCAGAAACTGTTTTGGGATTTATTTTTATTATCGGTTCTGCTTTTTCAGCTGCTTCTAAAAATATGTCCTTATAATGATATTTCTTGTATTTTATCTTGCCGTCTGCACGATTGTTCATGCTATCTTCAATTTCATTGCGTGCGACAAGCTCTTTGTATTTTGCTGTTATATCCTGTCCAAGTGCTTCGAATTTTTTCTTAATCTGTTCATCAAACAGAAGCCTTGTCACCTGTATGTGTTCAAGGAGCTTGATTACTGTGCAGGTAACTTTTCCTGTAGCTGCATCTTTGAATACCTTGAAAGGCATCTGCTTGATTCTTGCTTCAAGCTCTTCTTCTTCTCTTCCATAATGATCAAGCAGTATTTGGTATCTTTCATCAATTCGGTCTATATTTTCACCTATCTTACTTTCGATTTCATCTATCTGTCTCTGCACAACTTCTATGTCATGCTTGATGGGTGCAATTTGAGCGTCTCTTTCTTCAGCAATATGCATTGCATCAACTTTTAACTCCTCAATTTTATGTAAAAAATAATGGTCAGGATTAGGCGATTTAATGACTTCTGAGAAAGTGTCTTGTAGGGATGCGCAGGCTTTTATTCTACTTACAAACTGTTCAAGCATTGAGTCCAATGTCTGCTGCAGTATCTCTCTCTGTTCTCTGATTGCGCTTAGTTCAGGGAAATCATTGCCTGCTTCAGCTTTTGCTTGTCTGTAATCTTCATGTAGCTTTTCTAGTTCTCCTTGAATTTCCGCATACTTTATTTGATAGAGCCTATCAAGTGGATTGTAAAATATGTTTTTTAGCTCTGATGTCATTTTATTCCTTCTTCTCAATTATGTATCTTCTTGCCTTTTTCGGGAACTTGTAAGGCAGCTTATAGTATGTTTTAGGCTTTTTTTCTTTGACTACAGTTTCTTCTTGAGGGGCTGGTTCGCCAGCATCCTCGAATCCTGCGTCAAGCGAATTTCCAACCTGTGATACAGGAACAATTTTTTTTTCTGTAATCGGAACAAGCTGTTCTGGATGTTCTTCATATGCCGCAACTGCAGCATCTGCTGGCTGCATTACTGAATCTGCATTGTAACTTTCTACATAATGTTTGACTATGTATAAACCCGCAAGCGCTGCTGTGATTCCTACTAAAGGTACAACAATCGCTTTTACATAGTCTCTTGCTGTTCTCCGAGTTTTCCTGGCAAGGACTTTTGTATCAACTCTCGGCAACTCGCCTGTTGTTCTTACTGGAGTGCCGACAATGTATGCTTGAGAAGCCTGGCTGCTTTCAGCAGGCTTGTCTTTTGGCAGTTCATCTGTTGTTTTTGCCGGACTGCCGACAATAGTTCCCTGCGGAGTCTGGCTGCTTGCAACAGGCTGGCATTCTTCAGTTGCTGCCGGTCTATACGCAGGCACAGGCCTTGTTACCCTGCTAAAATAGTCTGCTTCGTCTTCTTTATCTGCACATTCGATTGCTGCCTGAGCGGCTTTGTGAACTTTTTCTTTCTTGAATTGCAGCATGCCTTCAAGCCCTGATATTTGAGTGTGTGTTTCCAAACTCCAAATGTGCATCTTTTCATTCAGAAGCATAAGGTCCTTGAGCGGTGTTTCTTTGTAGCGGGAAATAAAATATTTTGCGACTTGTTCAAGATATAGAAGCTCTGCAGAGGACTCGCAAACAATGTGGATAACATATTTTTTGCCATCCTTTATAGACATGTCTTTCTGTTCTAATGCTTGATTAACACAATATACTATGTCTTCTGGATCTGTGATTTTTTCTTCTGGCTTTTCTACATTAGGATATAGTCCAAGCATAAGGCAGGCAATGTCTGCAACTGTTGCCACATCTTCAGGATTATCTAGCCCTGTATTCAAGCGCTCTTCTTTAGCCCTATAGAACCTATTTCCTTTAAGCTCTTGTTCTCTAGTATTTAAAGTGTCAGGATGCATTTTACTACTGGGTAATAAGGAACATATATAAATATTTCGGTTTAACTAATGGTTTTTACGTCAGAAAACAGCTTAAAACATCTTTTTTACGGCATCAAGTGTAAAAAGCACAATTGCATGTGCCTGCTCTCTTGAAGGCACAAAAGCCTCGCTTTTCTTATGCACAGAATAAATCCTTACCTGATTAATCAAGTGTATCTGCTCGCTAATGCCTGGAGGCAGTGAATAGTCGCTTTCCTTCAGTTTGGCTATAAGATTGCCCAATCCAATCCCTGGGGCTGTTTCAAGAATATCGCGTCCAGTAATGTCATAGTATTTGCGGTGCAGGGCAGTCTCAAGAATCCTCCCGCAAAGGATTATTGCAGAGCGAAAGGCGCCTGCCTCAAAGCAAACACCTAACTCTTTGAAATCAGCAGAAATTTCAGGCTGGACATCAGCAGGAACCTTCGGAAGTGAAAATTTCACAGAAGCTTCCTTCTTTACATTTTTCGGAAGGTTTCTCTGCAGCTCATCAATCTTCGCAGCAACTTTTTCAAGCTTTTTTGAAGATATGTCTGCAGCGATTTCATCAGAAAGCTTCCTTGCAGTGCCGTCGAGCTGCATGGCCTTAATCTCCTTGGCAGACTTCTCAATCACGCCCTTGTAATAAGCTGCCTTCTTGTCAGAAAAATCCCCGAGATTTGAATAGCTTTTTCCAATGTCCAATTTATTTGAAACAAAAAAATTTACAGCATTCAAAAAAAGAGAAAAATCAAGCATAAATTACTTTAGCGGATTATGCTTGTTTGTGTTCCAGCCGAAAATAGTGTACAGAAGGCACCATCTGGTAACTGCAGTTAGAATCATCAAAACTGTCAGGACATACCACCACTGATTCCACACAGCGCCTAGATAAGCAGCAACAACACCAATTGTTACCCTTATGACAGCATCAATCGGACCAACATTCTTTTCCATAAAAATCACCTCTTTGCATTAAATAAAGAATTATTGTTTTTAAAGGTTTCTTAAGTTTACACTTCTATTTTTGAAAAAACATAGCTTCCTATAATGCAGATTACAACAGTTATGACAATCAGAACTGAAAAATCTGTAAACATCCCTAGATGCGAGACTCCTGTGAGCGAAGCCCTCACTCCGTCAACACCGTAAGACAGCGGATTAAATCGCGCTATCAGCGTCATCAAGCCAGGCAAGTTATCAAGAGGGAACAATGCGCCTGACAAAAAGAAAAGAGGCATGATAAAAAAATTCATTATCAATGGGAAAGCGTGCATGTCTTCAAGCAATGATGCTATCGCAGTTCCAAAAGCTGTGAAAAGCACAGACATGAGGAACATGAAAAGCAATCCGACAGGCAGCATGTGCCAGTCTGTTATCTTAAATCCAATAATCAATGTGAGTATCAGGACAACAATTCCCTGCAGGAAAGCCACAGTGGCTCCTCCAAGAGTCCTTCCAATCATTATCTCAATCCTTGAGACAGGGGCTACAAGAGTTTCTTTGAGGAATCCGAACTTCCTGTCCCATATTACTTCAATTCCGTTAAACATTGCAATGAAAAGCACGCTCATGGCAATTATGCCTGGAGCCAGAAAATTTATGTAATTACCGCCGCCTGCTTTCTGGAATATCGGGCCGAATCCGAAACCAAGGGCTACGAGGAAAAGCAGAGGCTGGGCTAATGAGCCAATCATCCTGGGTTTCGAGCGCCAATATCTCTTCAACTGACGCAGCCACATTATGTAAATAGCTCCCATCATCTCCTCCAAGCCCTGCTGTGCATTCTGAACTTATCAATAGCTGACGCTTTCTCGTCTCTGATTGAGCGCCCTGTAAGTTTCAGGAAAACATCTTCCAAAGATTTTGTGCGTGTTGATTTTTTTAGACTTTCAACAGTTCCCTGCCTTATTATCTTGCCTTTGTCTATGATAGCGACTATGTCAGAGATTCTTTCAGCCTCTTCCATATAATGAGTTGTGAAAAATACTGTCATGTTCTCCTGCTTGTTCAGCTTTTTAATGTAATCCCATACACTGTTTCGCGTCTGCGGATCCAATCCAAGTGTCGGCTCATCCAAGAACAAAATTTTCGGGTGGTGTATCAGCCCTCTTGCAATCTCAAGCCTTCTCTTCATCCCGCCTGAAAAAGTCTTTACAAAATCATCCTTCCTTTCCCACAGATGGACAAACTTGAGCAGCTGCTCAATCCTCTGCTTTCTAAGTTTCCTTGGCACGCTGTACAGGACAGCATGAAATTCCATATTCTCATAAGCAGTAAGCTCATCGTCAAGACTGGGATCCTGAAAGACTATGCCGAATGAATGTCTGGCATCATCCTTCTGTTCTACAGGATCGAATCCATTGATAAGCATCTTGCCTGATGTCGGGCCTAGAAGGGTTGTCAGCATCCTGATGGTTGTTGTCTTGCCTGCGCCGTTAGGGCCCAGAAATGCAAAAATCTCTCCTTGCTTGACTTCGAAAGAAATATTATTTACTGCCTTGAACTCCTTAAATTTTTTTACAAGGTTTTTAACTTCGATTGCGAGCATATAATTTTGAAAATCGGTTAGTTTATAAAGGTTATTAATCTTGTATTAAATCCCTA